>CAYFGW010000096.1:0-16361 GCA_964342365.1 uncultured Candidatus Sericytochromatia bacterium
TCCTGAACCTACGGCAACAACAACACCGACGCCAACCCCCACAGCCACCACCAGCACTGCCCCCACACCTGCGCCAACCCCTGTAGGTATGCAAATGCGTTATGCAGCCACGCTGACTGGCTCTCAGGAAGTTCCCGCTGTGAACACGGACGCCCGCGGAGCTGCCCGGGTTTATCTCAATGCGGCCCGCACAGAGGCAACGATCCAGGTGACCACCTCCGGTCTAAGTGGTCCCGTTACCGGCGCCCACATTCACACGGGTATTGCAGGCCAAAACGGAGGTGTTGTCAAAGCCCTGAATATTAAAGGGAACGTGATCACAGGAACCTGGCGCACCAACGATAATGTCACACCCTTGACCAACAATGACATTGCCAATTTACTCAACGGCGGCCTGTACATCAACGTGCATACTGCCGAGCACCCCGATGGCGAAATTCGTGGGCAAATTACCAGCACCACCGACGTGGTTTATCCGGTCTACCTTTCTCCTGAGCAAGAAGTTCCTCCTGTAGAAACCGGTGCCACAGGTGTTGCAAGCGTTCGTGTAAGAGAAGATCAAAGCGCTGTGGTTATTGAAGGATATGCCCATAATTTAACAGGTGAAATTACCGGAGCTCACGTACACATGGGAGCCGCAAACGCAAATGGTGCTGTGGTCAAGCCCCTGACCGTTGATGGCAACAAGTATTCTATTACCTGGACCACCAATGATGCAGAAAACCCCTTAACACCTGCTTTATTAGAGTCTCTCAACGCAGGTGGACTCTATCTCAATGTTCACACCCCCGTCAATCCTGATGGAGAAATTCGTGGACAGATCACCGTCAATCCGCCCGCCACATTTAATGCTGAAGGTCACTTCACCACAGAATTGTTGGCAGGTCAGGAAGTTCCCCCTGTCACTGAAGATGGCTTTGGTGCTGTAGAGGTTACTTTAGACGGCGACAGAGACACAGTGACTCTTGAAGCCAGAGTTTCAGGCTTAACGGGCCCTATTACCGGTGCCCATATTCATAAAGGTAGCGATAGCGTCAATGGACCTGTAGTAAAAGGACTGACGGTAGAGGGTACACGCATTACGGGAACCTGGAACAGAACCGATTCAGAGTTTCCTTTTACCACCACACTCCTCAACGATCTGCTGACGGGCAATTTGTACGTGAATGTCCATACGGATAAACACAAAGGAGGCGAAGTTCGCGGGCAATTAATGAGCACTTTGAATAAAGTGTATGCCATTCAATTGGAAGGCAGTCAGGAAGTTCCCGCCGTCAACACCGATGCTAAAGGAACAGCACGCGTTATGGTGTCTCCAGATCGTCAAACCGTCACCGTAAAAGGAGTAGCTCACGGCCTCAGTGGTGATATTACCGGCGCTCATATTCATATGGCCCCCACCGGCTTGAGTGGTCCTGTGGTTAAACCTTTGGTCATTACCGACAATTCTTTTGCAGTCACCTGGACCACCACAGACGCCTCTGAGCCTCTTGTGCCCAGTGCGATTGAAAGGCTAATGAATGGCGAATATTATATCAATATTCACACCGCCGCAAATCCAAATGGCGAAATTCGCGGTCAAATTGTGAATTAATTTAATCTTAAACCTGTTTTGAAGGGGCCTACGGGCCTCTTTTTTCGTGTCGGTTTTTAACGTAACTTTACGCTCTTGAATCCGTCAGAGTGAGCAAAAAACCTTTTATTAAAACAGGCTAAATTTTTCAATTCTAAAGGGGGGGGGGAATTTGAAGTGGAAAAAAGTGGGCAGTACAAGATTCGAACTTGTGACCTCCTCGATGTCAACGAGATGCGCTACCACTGCGCCAACTGCCCTGAAGTCAAGCATCATCCTAACACAGGCCCACAAAAGGGGGCAAGCGTTTTTAGGTTATAATACCCCGTAACGCGAAATGGAGGACAGGCTGGGTTATGGGTCAGGAACAAGAAGCTGTACGGCTACTGGATCAGGGCATCCGCGCATTACAGGAAGAAAACTTTGAAAAAGCCAAAAGCAGCTTTGAAGAAGCGGTGGCACTGGACGACAATCTGGCCGCAGCTCACAGCAATCTGGGCCTTCTCGCTCTGGGACAAAACGATACGGAAAAAGCCCGCAGCTACTTTCAAAAAGCCGTGGAAAAAGATCCCCGTGAGTTCAGTGCGTTCAATAATCTGGCGGCTTTGGAACAGGCGGCCAACCGCGAACGAGAAGCAGAACAGCTTTATCTCAAATCTATCCAGCTCAACAACGAAGGTACCGAGGCCTATTACAATCTGGGATTGCTCTATATGAAGCAGGAAAAAATGGTGGCCGCCAAAAGTGCTTTTGAAAAGGTCACCCAACTCGATCCCGACCACTTTGACGCCTTTTACATGCTGGGCAATGTTTATGCCTCTCTTCAAGATTACTATGCGGCCATTGCCAACTTTCAGTACCTTGTGTTTCACAAACCCGAAATTCTTGAAGGCCACGTGGCCTTGGCAGAAATGTACCGCCGACAGGGCAAATACCCTCTGGCCATTCACGAATTGCGCACCGCCATTCGCGCCAATCCTGACGATCCCGATTTGATTCAGCATATGGGTCTGATCTTTATGGAGACGGCCAACGGAGAAATGGCGCTGGGAGCCTTTGAAAAGGTGGTAGAACTAGATCCCGAGCGGGCGGAAGCCTTTGAAGTGCTGGCTATTTTGTACGATGTAGCGGGCTTTGACGAAGCCGCGCTGGAAGCCTGCGAAATGGCGCTGAAACTCGATCCTGAAAATGAACGTACCCAGGAAGTTTACGAAGATCTCAAGGCCAAACAAGCGGCCGAAGACAAACCCAGAGAGACGCTGACGCCCCTTCAGGTGAATACGCAAGTGAATACCCAGGTGCAGTCCCCGGAAACCGAAGCAAAGGAAGACAACCATGATTAAAGTACTGTACGTGGTGGCCGGAGACACCTCTTTTGATGAAATGTTATATCTGGACCAGTTTATTAGCCAGTTGGATCACCGCACCATTGAAAACCACGTGCTGGTGCCCACGCTACCGGCCGCTCAGATCACCCTTCAGGAACGTCGCACCATTTTAACCCAGGCCAAACCCGGCTTTGGCCACGAAGAATGGCAAGAGCTGCTTGCGGATTACGAACCTCAGATTGTGATTATTTGTGATCCGGCGGTGGTACTCACGGAAGACGCTGAAAATTTGAGCTATTTATCTCCTCACTGGCTTGATGACATTCCCTGCGTGGTGGCCGTGATGGACTTCCGTATGAGCCTGCTCAAAACCCCCGAAGGGCATCTGGCCCTCAAACAATACATTCTGGGGGGTGTTACTCCACCCCACACCATGGATTATGACTTTTTAATCAAGGTGTGTCCTCCCCACGACGCCATTGAAACCCAGAGTCCAAAACTCTTTCAGTGGGGCACTCAGGACCTTCTGTCCAGTCTGTCCATTTACAATATTCGCCAGGACGTGCGTATGCAGCTGGGCTGTAAGGAAGATTCTCGCCTGATCACACTGGTGTTTCCCATCGAAAATAGTCTGATGGCCAGTGAAAAAGGTCTGTTTGAGCATTTTTCCATTTTGATTGAAACCGTCATTTATTACCTCAATCAGCTAGAAGACGACTGTGTGCTGGCGGTGATTAATATGCCGCCTCCTTTTGAGGACTATGATTTTGACAATGTGCAGGTGCGCTTTTTTCCAACACTAGATTTATCGCTGTTGAATAACCTGCTCAAAAGCACCGAGTTATTCTTAACGGAGTCTCTGACCTACCCCGGCCTTTCACAAAGCGCACTGCGGGATATTCCCGGCATCACCTTCGGATCTTCACTCTCTCTGAACGCGGCGGGAGAATTTGAATATGCGTTCGAAAACCTGCACCCCTTTTTACAAATGAAACTGGACGTGCTCAAAGAAGAAAACCCGGAACTGCTTTTCCCGTATTTGTCGTTTCCGTCGCACTACAAAGGAGACTGGCTGCAAACGGAACTCTTCCGGGAGAAAAACCTGTTTTATCTGGCGGATTTGTTTGATGCCGATAAGAGCATTCGCATGATTCGCGAGTTGCTTAACGGGGGTGCATACCTGGATCAATTTAAAACCGAGTTGCAAAATTTCCGTCAGAAAAAACTGGAACTCACTCAGGATGCCGAGAGCATTATCCGTACACTGGTGACCGCCCCACCCCGTCATCTGGGGTTATAGCGTAAAGATGTTGTGAGCGACAAGCCTTCTTTTTTAGAGCGCCTCACCCGTCAGGGAGATCTGGGCGTGGCGGCCCTGATGATCACCATTATTGCCTTTATGATGGTGCCCCTGCCTCCCTGGTCGCTGGATTTATTATTGACCACAGATATTGCGCTGGCACTCATGGTACTTATGGTCTCCCTTTATGTAGATCGCCCGCTGGAATTTTCCACCTTTCCCACCGTGCTCCTCATGCTAACCCTGCTGCGGCTGGCGCTGAATATTTCTTCTACGCGTCTGATCTTAACCCAGGCTGATGCGGGTAAAGTCATTGAAACCTTCGGTTCCTTTGTCATTGGCGGCAATTATATTGTGGGCGTCCTGATCTTTATTATTCTGGTGGTGGTGCAATTTGTGGTCATTACCAACGGAGCGGGTCGAATTTCTGAAGTGGCAGCCCGCTTCACCCTCGACGCCATGCCCGGCAAGCAAATGGCCATTGACGCCGATCTCAACAGCGGCCTCATTGACGAAGATCAGGCCCGACAGCGCCGTTCAGACATTCAGCGCGAAGCAGACTTTTACGGCAGCATGGACGGTGCCAGTAAGTTTGTCAGGGGAGACGCCATTGCGGGCATTATTATCACGCTGATCAATATTATCGGTGGGATTATTATCGGGGTCGTACAGCGCAATATGACCGCTATGGAATCTGTGGAGCGCTATACCGTACTCACCATTGGCGACGGTCTGGTGAGCCAGATTCCCGCCATGGTCATTGCCATTGGCACCGGTATTCTGGTGTCCCGGGCTGCTGGCGAAAGTCGCCTGGGAGAAAACATCTCTCAACAACTGCTTAACGTGCCCAGGGGCTTACTGGTAGTAGCCTTCTTTTTACTTCTGCTGGGGGTCTTTACCCCGTTACCCATACTGCCCTTTTTACTGCTGTCCACGGGCCTCGGCGTCACGGGATTTGTCATGCTCCAGCAAGAAAGTCCTGCTGAAGATGATGAGAGCAAAGCCCTGACTCCCGCAGGCGGTGGCCCACCGGGGGCAGGAGCTAATTTACCCGCAGCGCAACAGGGCATGATCGCCACCCGCAAAGAACCTGAAAATATGATTAAACTCCTCAAAGTAGATCCCATTGAACTGGAAATTGGCTATCGCTTAATTCCTCTGGTGGATGCGGATCAGGGTGGAGACCTGCTGGAACGCATTACCAAAATTCGGCGTCAGATGGCCATTCAGCTGGGATTGGTGCTGCCTGCCATTCGAGTGCGAGATAATATCCAGCTCAAACCCCGGGACTACTCGGTCAAGCTCAGAGGCGTGGAGGTAGCCCACGGAGAAATCCATGTGGGTCATTATCTGGCCATGAATCCGGGAGTGGCTTCAGAGAATTTAGACGGTATTCAAACCATTGAACCGGTGTTTCAACTGCCCGCGGTCTGGATTGTAGAAAACCATAAGGAGCGGGCTGAAATGCTGGGCTACACGGTCTTTGATCCCTCTACGGTAGTGGCCACCCACCTCACAGAAACCGTCAAAAGTCACGCGGCAGAAATTCTCACCCGACAGGATGTGCAGCGATTGCTGGACAATATTCGAGAAGAAGCACCCGCAGTGGTGGACGAATTGATTCCTGCGTTGCTGAGTGTGGGCGAGGTTCAGAGTGTTTTACAAAACCTTTTGCAGGAGCGAGTGTCCATTCGCGACCTGATTCCCATTTTGGAAGCTCTGGCTAACCATGCCCGCAGCACCAAAGACCCCGACTTACTTACCGAACACGCCCGTCAGGGCATTGCCCGATCCATTTGTCAGCCTTTTCAGAACGCACAGGGATTTATTGCCGCCATGACCCTGTCAGCGGACTTAGAGCAATTGCTGACCGAAGCCGTCAGTCGCAGCGATCAGGGACTCAGTCTGAATTTAGACCCCCAACTGGCACAGCAGGTGGTGAACAGCATCAGTCGCAAAATGGAAGAAACCGCCAGCAAGGGTTATCATCAGCCGGTGCTGATTTGCTCCGCCAGAGTGCGTCTGGTGCTGCGCCGATTAACAGAGCGTTCCTTGCCCATGCTGACCCTCTTGTCCTACAACGAGGTCATGGGGCAAAATGCTCAAATACAAACGGTCGCTCGCATTGATTTAAGGCAGGCTCTGACGTGAACAATTTATGATTCGGTATCTACGCAAGCTGCGAGAAATCGTGCGCCCCATTTATAACGGCATCGGGTTCTTACCCGGTCTAATGTGCTGCATGTTCTTTTTACTGGCGCTCTTTTCTATTCAATTGGAACAATGGCCCATTGATGAATGGTTATCAGAAAACGCCAAATGGACTCAAATCAGTGAACCCGAAACGGCCCGTTCTATTCTGGGTACCATTGCCGGTGGCATTATTTCTCTCACGGTATTCTCTTTTTCTATGGTAATGGTGGTGCTGAATCAGGCCAGCTCTAACTTTTCCCCTCGATTGCTACCAGGTCTGATTTCCGATCGCCGCAACCAGAGCGTCCTGGGGGTTTATCTGGGCACCATTATCTACTGCATGACGCTGATGTTTAACACCCGGGCTATCAGTAACAATTACGAGGTGCCCAGTTTGGCAGTGCTCATGGGCGTCATGCTGATGGGGCTGTGTCTGGGGCTGTTCATTTTCTTTATTCACTCCATTTCAAAATCAATTCAGATCAGCGAAGTGCTTGAAGATATTTATGCCAAAACAAAAACTTACCTGAAAGAAGCCCAAAAAAGCGGTACCGAACTGCCTTCACCCCATAAAATCCTGCATCACCCACTATTGGCACCTACCTCCGGCTATTTGCAAGATATTCGCAGAGAAGCTCTGATCAAGTTTTGTGCCCGTCACGATCTGTTGCTGGCTCTGCATCAGATTCAGGGCGATTTTGTAATGGAGGGAGAAATTCTTTGCTACATGAACCGTGAACTCACAGACGAGAAGCTGATCGATACCTTACAAAATCACTTTGTATTTTATGACGGTGAGTGGATTGCAGATAATTATATCTATGGTTTCAAACACCTGTCTGAAGTGGCGGTAAAAGCCCTGAGTCCCGGTATTAATGATCCCGCTACTGCGATTAGCGTCCTGAACCATCTGGGGGTATTACTCAGTAAATATCTGTCTGTCAAAGAATTTAATCCCTTCACGGATACCCAAAACAAAATCAGAGTGGTGATTCGCAATCACAACCTGGAAGATTTGCTCCAACGCACGTTGGGGCCCATCCGCTTTTACGGCAAAGAAGACGCCCACGTGATGGAGCGCTTGCTCTGGCTCACCGAAAAACTATGTACCCACACTCAGGATGAGGCCCTCCAGGCCACTCTCTACCACTTTGCCAACGGCGTCAGAGACAGCGCGCATGAATATATTCCTCATAAGCAAGAGAGAGACTGGCTCAATCGCCGGTTCAACAGCATGAATGAATGTCTCAACGACGCCCATCAGCTCCCACTCTTACACTATTTACCCGGAGACTAGTATGCAAATTATAAAAACGATTCCTTCCCTGGCCTGTGCCTTTACGGACCGTCGTGGCGGTGTAAGCGAAGGCGAATTTGCCAGTTTAAATTTGAAATATCCGGTGACTCCTCAGGATGAAACCGGAGGCGAGAAGCGCGTTTTTACCAATCGACAGCGGGTGTGCGAAGCGATTGGCCTCAAAGCCCATAACACGGTGGCCTGTCAACAGGTCCACGGTCACTATGTACACGAAGTCTCCACCGCAGACGCCGGTCGGGGGGCCTTACAACACGAAGACGGCATTCCCGAGTCCGATGGTTTGCTCACTCGTGAAACGAGAATTCCGCTGCTCATTATGGTGGCCGACTGCTATCCGGTGGTGCTGGCGGATCCCGTACTCAAAATCGTGGCAGCGGTGCATTCCGGCTGGCGGGGAACTCAACAGCAGATTGCGGTACAGGCGCTGCATCAAATGCAGGCCCACGGCAGCCGCGCGGAAAATATCTACGGCATCATTGGCACCGGTATCGGTTTTGACAGTTTTGAAGTGGGGGGCGAGGTGGTAGACGCTTTTGCCACACAAATCAACGCCTCAGACCCCCGGCTTGTAAAACAGGTGGGAGAAAAATACCGTTTGAACTTACCCCGAATACTTCAAGGGCAATTGCAAGGTGCCGGTATTCCTGAGGCTCAAATTCAGTGGCTCGGCGGCGATACCTTAACAGATGAAAACTGTTTTTCGTACCGCCGACAGAAAGGCGTCACCGGACGTCAGGGCGTGATTGTGGGCTGGACCGATTAACTGAACAGGCTAAACCAAATGCTCCATAATATATTTTTTACGGGTGGGGGAGTTTTTGCCCATATAGAAGCTGAGCAGCTTTGAAATTTCGTGTTTTTCCTGGATATTCACCGGCAACAGACGCATTTTATCGCCAATAAACTGACCAAATTCCTGGGGAGAAATTTCGCCGAGACCCTTAAAGCGTGTGATTTCTACATCTTTTTTGATTTTGGCAATGGCGTCTTCTTTTTCTTGCTCTGAGTAGCAATAAATAGTTTGCTTTTTGTTGCGCACGCGAAACAGGGGCGTTTCGAGAATATACACGTGCCCCCTCAGCACCAGCGGCTCAAAAAATTGCAGGAAAAAGGTGAGCAAAAGATTGCGAATGTGCAAACCGTCCACGTCGGCATCGGTGGCCAGAATCACTTTGTTATAGCGCAAGTCGTCCACGCTGTCCTCAATGCCTAAAGCCTGCACAATATTGTACAATTCGTCGTTTTGATACACCACCTGCTTTTTACTGCCAAAACAGTTCAGTGGTTTCCCCTTCAACGGAAACACCGCCTGGGTCATTACATCACGGGCCATAACAATCGAACCGCTGGCGGACTGACCCTCGGTGATAAAAATCATGGAATCTTCTTCATGCTTTTTTTTGTCGTTGAGGTGGTATTTGCAGTCTTTGAGCTTGGGAATTTTAATAGAGACCTTTTTGGCCTTTTCCCGGGCCAGCTTTTTGACAGACTGAAGTTCTTTCCGTATGCGTTCGTTGAGGTTAATTTTGTGCAAAATCACTTCGGCCACTTCGCTGTTTTTGTGCAAGTAATCCTCAATAAAGGCCTTGATTTCCTGTACTACCCAGCTGCGAATATCACTATTGCCCAGCTTGTTTTTGGTTTGCGACTCAAAGACCGGTTCTTTAATTTTAACGGCCACGCAGCCCACAAGTCCGTCACGCACGTCCGCCGCCTGATAGGTTTTTTTGGCATAATCGTTAATACCTTTGAGTACACCTTCTTTAAAAGCGGACTCATGAGTTCCTCCGTCAGAGGTGTACTGACCGTTCACAAAAGACATATAGTTTTCACCGTATGCCTGGGTATGGGTAAAGGCCATTTCAAGACGATCTCCTTTGTAGTGAATGGGTTCATAAAGACCGTCGTCACCCACCTCATGTTCTAAGAGATCGTAAAGTCCTTTTTTAGAATGAAATTTCTCGCCGTTAAAAATCAGCGTTAAACCAGAGTTTAAGTAGGCGTAATAGGCCAGACGCTTCCGCAAAAATTCTTCATTGTAGTTGTATTCACCAAAGGCATCGGGATCAGCCGTAAAGGCCACATAGGTGCCGTTGGGTTCGTCGGTTTTGCCTCGATTTTCTTCTGTAAGCACCCCTTTTTCAAAACGGGCTTCTGCAAATTCCCCGTCTCTGTGGGCCCGCACGTAAAAGTCAGCAGACAGCGCGTTAACGGCCTTGGTGCCCACACCATTTAAGCCCACAGAAAATTGAAACACGTCGCTATTGTACTTGGCGCCGGTATTAATAATGGAGACACACTCCACAATTTTTCCCAGTGGAATACCGCGGCCATAATCTCGAACGGTGACTTCGTAGTCTTTCAGGGTAATTTCAATTTTATTGCCGTTGCCCATAATGTATTCGTCAATCGAGTTATCAATGACTTCTTTGACCAGCACATAAATTCCGTCATCGCGATGAGAACCATTGCCCAGACGTCCGATGTACATGCCCGGACGCAGACGAATGTGCTCCAGGGAACTCAGGGTTTTAATGGCATTTTCATCGTAGGCCACGGGGGTATTTTTTTTCGACTTGGAATTGGCGGTTGACATGGTATTTCCCTGTTGAATGTTTGTGTATTAAAGTATAACCGTATTTTAACGAACACCGCGTAGTTTTTGCCAGAGGCTAGGCCGCTTTTGCCAGTATAAAAGCTGATTATTGCTGGGCATATTCACGTCCTCAAGCAGCTCAAACCCCTGTTGGTGAGCCCATTTAAAAATGGTTTCACTGTCACGGATAGCTCCTCCTGGATGGGTGTCTTTTACCCACTGGTCAAAGGTTTGATTGCTTTCACTGGTGTACTCTCCACCGTACTTGAAGGGGCCATACACCACCAGTTTGCCACCGACGGGCAGTGTTTTGCCCGCTCCCTCAAAAAAAGCTTTTACCGCATTCAGGGGCATAATATGCAGGGTATTGGCACTAAAGATGGCGTCCACGGGATCACCGTGGGTCAAGGTGGGCCAGGGCTGTGTCACATCGAGGGTGACCGGTTGCGCGATATTTGTTTCTTTGCAGCCTTTGATCCAGCCCTTGATCCCTTCATGATGCACGGGCAAATCGCTGGGCTGCCACCACACATGAGGCAAACTGAGCGCAAAAAAGGCAGCGTGTTGCCCCGTTCCGCTCCCAATTTCTAGAACATGTTTACGATCTGCAAAAGCACGAATAAGCACCTTTGAAATAGGAACCCGATTCCGTTCACAAGATTCTGAAAAAGGTTTTGACATGGCCGACTCCTGATAAAATACCCCTAAGCATAACAAAAGAGGTCTCGTATGGAACGTGATTTACTCAGCACCCACGATAAAGCACTCCGCATTAACTTAGACCCCTCCCGTTATGGCACCTTTGCCGAAATTGGTGCCGGTCAGGAGGTAGTGCGCTGGTTTTTTAACGTGGGTGGCGCTTCTGGCACTATTGCCAAAAGCATTTCCGCCTATGATATGCAGGTGAGTGACGCCATTTATGGCAAGTGCAAGCGCTATGTGTGTCGTGAGCGCCTCGAAAGCATGCTCACCTACGAACACAGTCTGAACAAAGAACGTTTGCAATCCCAGCGGGGAGAGGACACTGCTTTCTTTGCGCTGGCCAATACGGTAGCCACTTCAGGATACAAAAGTACCCGAGAAGGCCACGGCTGGATGGGGGTGAAGTACCAGACGGAACCCGGTGCAAAGGATAGTCAAATTCTGATTCATGTGCGCATGCTGGACAGAACCGCACTGCGCCAACAGGAAGCGCTGGGCATTGTGGGAGTAAACTTACTGTACGGTGCATTTAATCTCTATGCTGACCCCGAAACCTTACTCAGATCCCTCAAAGACAATCTGACCCGCGGCCGGATTCAGGTGGATATGATTGAGTTTTCCGGCGCGGCTTTTACGGAAGTCGATAATCGCCTGATGAGCCTCAAACTGGTGCAGGCAGGACTTTCTGATGCCGCCATGTTTTCAGCCTCAGGCCAGACCTTACAGCCCTCTGAAGCCCTCTACAAGCGACCTATTCTGGTAGAAAGAGGCACTTTTCACCCGGTGCGTAAGGTTCATCTGGATTTAATGAACACCGCCTGGAAACAATTTGAGCCCGAAGTGCACAACGCGCCTCGCCAGGCCCTGCGCCTGATGGAAACCAACATGCATCAACTGAAAGCCTCTGGCGGATTAGAACCCGAAGCTTTTCTGGAACGGGCCGATGCACTCATGGCCTGTGGTTACGATGTGTTAATTACCAGCTACTTTGAATATTACCGTCTGGCAGCTTACCTGACTCGAATGAGTGGTCAAAAACTGGGGCTGGCTATGGGGGTAAGAAGTTTACAATCCTTGTTTAATGAGGCTTTTTATGTGGAATTAGAAGGCGGGATCTTAGAGTCCCTGGGCCGGCTATTTAAGCGGGATCTAAAGCTGTATATTTACCCCACCCGCAACCCGCTTACTCAGGAAGTTCAGTCTCTACACAATATTGAAATTCCCAAAGCCCTGCGCAAGCTCTTTGAGTATCTGGTGGAAAAAGGGGATATCCTGCCCCTCGAAAATTATGACCCTGAATGTCTCAAAGTCTATGGAAAAGATTTACTCAAAGATATTCAAAACGACAATTCCGGCTGGAAAGACGCCGTGCCCGAACCGGTGATTTCACTGATTCAGGCACAGGGGTTATTTGGTTATAAAACGATGGTTTAGTAACGTACCGTTTCTCTGGCTGGCTTAAACAGTTTTGGCTGTCGAGTGGTGCGAGCGTCAATTTGAGACCAGTTGAGTAAGCGTTTGAAATTCATAAAGAATTCGCCACTATACAAGTATGTGGTCCAGGCTGTGAACCCCATGACTGCAAGGGGTAAAAAGGCCATTAGCACTTCGCCATGGACCCAGTGTGTAAAGAAGGCACCAAACATTTCCAGCGTGAGAATGAAAGCGCCAAATACCCGCAAGTGGGGCACAAGCAACATAATACCCGCCGTCAATTCTACGCCACCAATCAAGTAAGCGAACCAGGCGGGGTAGCCCCAATTGGCAAAGGTAGATAATAATGCAGCAGAACCGATAAATTTAGTTAATCCCGAAAGAATAAACATGGTGGCAAGCACCCAGATAATGCCACGAGCAAAGATGCCGTTAGCTGCTCCAGAGGTTTTGGCGTGTTTCATACTTTTTTCTCCTTTTGTTTATTTGTTATATGAATTATTCTTATCATGGGCCAATAACCGTTAAAATCGCATAAAAAATGTCCTGAAATCTTGCAAAATATGCGTCAAACCCATTTCAAACCCCTATCAAACCTAAATCATAAACCTGCATCTCATGGCAAAATTCGGCAGGAGTGATGTCATGAGCGAAGCCCTTTTACTTTTTCCCCACCAACTTTTTGCGGATTTGTCTTCCTTTAGAACGCAAAAGCAGACCGTTTTTTTATTGGAAGATCCCCTCTTTTTCAAAGACAAACAATATCCGGCAAATTTTACGATACAGCGACTGGTGTTTCACCGGGCCAGCCTGTTGCAGTACAAAGAACAACTCGTTCAGGCAGGCCACACCGTTGAACACATTTGTTTTGCGGGCGATCAAACGCTGGACACTTTCTTTAAAGCACTAGAAAAAAGTAACGTGGAACAATTGATTGTTCCCGATCCTTGTGACGATATTCTCATGCGTCGACTGAGAAAACGAGCCCAGCGGAACAATATCGAACTTACCCTCAAAAAGAGTCCGGGATTTCTGAATACGGAAGCCGAAGTCAAAGCTTTTTTTGAAGATAAAAAAAGTTATTCTCAGACCTCGTTTTACATCGCAGAGCGCAAAAAGCGTGGTGTTTTACTGGACCTTGAAGGCAAACCCCGGGGCGGTAAGTGGAGCTTCGATCCCCAGAACCGTAAAAAACTCCCCAAAGACCACGTGCCGCCAGAACTTCCTGCCCCCACGGATTTAGATATAGAACTGCTTCAAGAGGTGTATGAGGAACTTAAGAAAGACTTTCCCGATGCCGTAGGTCTTGATGATTTTGAGGCCAAAAACTTTCTGTACCCCACCACCCACAAGGGGGCAAAAGCAGCTCTGAAGAATTTTTTTGAAGCCCGCTTTTCAGGCTTTGGCGATTATGAAGACGCCATCAATACAGAGTATGCCTATCTTTACCACAGCATTCTATCACCACTGATCAACAGCGGCCTTTTGACCCCTGAATACGTATTGGAGGAGGCTCTCGAATACGCAGAGCACCATGAAGTGCCTCTGAACGCAGTGGAAGGATTTGTGCGACAGATTATGGGCTGGCGTGAGTATATGCGAGCGCTTTATGTGATTGAGGGTGTTCGCATTCGTAACGGCAATTTCTGGGAGCATACGTACCCCATGCCCGAGGCGCTTTATACGGGAGAAACAGGTATCCCCCCTGTGGATGACGTCATTCAAAAAATAACAAAGAGCGCCTATGGCCATCATATTGAACGGCTGATGATCCTGGGTAATTTTATGTGCCTTTGCGAAATTGCGCCTGATGCCGTATACACCTGGTTTATGGAATTTTTTATTGACGCTTATGACTGGGTCATGGTGCCCAATGTTTACAGTATGAGTCAGTACGCTGACGGCGGTCTGCTGACTACCAAGCCCTATATTTCTTCTTCCAATTACATCAGAAAAATGAGCGATTATGGAAAAGGAGACTGGTGTGACGTGTGGGACGGGCTCTACTGGCGCTTTATTCACAAACACCGCGATATCTTTAAAGACAACCCGCGTTTGCGGGTAATGATCAGCCATCTGAATCGCATGGGCGAAGAAAAGCTAGAGCAGCACCTACAACATGCCAATGATTTTTTAGATCAACTGCACGCCTGAAGCTGTAGCAGGCACCAGCTTTTGCCCAACTTGTGACTCACATGCAGCAGTTCATACTCAAAAACCAGGCTCAGCTCTTCCAAAAAGGGATAGTGATCATAGTCGTCAATTAAAAAAATAGCGTCTTTAGCCAGATAAGGTTTCAACAAAGGAAAGGCCAGGGAACGTCCGCTACCGTTGGGTCCGTCCAGTAAAACCGCCTGAATTGCGTTGTGAGCAAAAACTGAGGTATCCACATCATAAAATGCGTTTTGGGTGCGCGTATTGTCCCATTCCGATTCAGGCAAAGGCTTTCCCTGCTCATGAAAAGTACGTTCTGCATTCTCAGGATGTGCAAACAGTTTTTGCTTTACTTCATCATCGACAAACAGAAGGGCAGCCTGATGCAGCACAATCTCTGGATTATTGCGCTGTGCGGTTTCAAACCAATACGGGTGATGTTCAAAGGTATTTACTTGTAAAGCGACACCTTCCTGATGTAAATACTGCCAGAAGCGCGTGGACTGCCCAGAGCCAAACTCAGCGATTAAAGGCCCCTCAAAGGTAGAAAGCGTATATTGAGCAAAAGCCCGTAAGGCAGCTTCATCTGCGGCCCAGCCGCCAAAAAAACCACCGTGCTTTTTCACATTTTGTAAGGCCTGTTCTACCGCTTCGTAATTTTTTTGATTAAAGCGCTTCGACCAGGCCTGCGACCGCTTTCTTTCTCCCAAAAATTCAGGGTATTGCCGGGCCGTTTTCACACCCGACCGTATTGAGCGAAGATGGGGTAAAAACGGCTGAAGTAAAGGATGTTGTTTCAAACTCATCAAATACGTTCCACCTGATAGCCTCTTTTGGCCAGCAAAGCGAGAATTTCTTCCGCATGCTGTTCATCTCGAATTTCCAACTCAAACTCCACTTCCGTCTGGTTCAAAGGAATATTGGAGCGAAAGCGCGCGTGTTCCACCTTGAGAATGCTTGCCTTCACCCGGGCAAAAAGATTCAGCACCTTTTTGAGAGAACCCGGTGCATCGTTAATAAGCATTTTAAAGGACAGGAAGCGTCCCACATTATGCATCCCCTTATTGATAATAGAGTCCAGTAAGCGCACGTCAATATTCCCCCCGCTAATGACAATCACGGTGGGCCCCTGGTACTTTATTTTTCCTTCCAATAGAGCAGCCAATCCCACCACACCAGCACCTTCTACAATAATGCGTTTGTACTGAATGGCATAAAACAGGGCCTGACTAATGGCCTCTTCGGACACCACAACCATGTCATCCAGGTAATGGTGGAGGACTTCAAAATTGCGCTGAGCGGGTTCTTTAATCGCAATACCGTCAGCAATAGTGGGTTTATAACTGGGTTTAACCAGTTTCCCCTGATGGTAGGATTTGTACATGGAAGGAACGGCTTCTGCCTGAACCCCCACAATACGAATATTGGGTTTGAGGGCTTTCATAGCAATAGCCATGCCGGAACTCAGCCCCCCACCGCCTACCGGAATCACCACGGTTTCTACCTCGGGCAATTGTTGAATCACCTCAAGACCGCAGGTGCCCTGGCCGGTAATAATGTCATCATCATCAAAGGGACTGATAAATTCCACAGGATTTTCTTCCAGCCACGCTCTGGCATGCATACTGGCTTCCTGAAAATTTTGGCCCACGGTTTTTACCTGCGCTCCGTAAGAACGGGTGGCATGAATTTTGGCCAGGGGTGCGTTTTCGGGCATAAACACCGTGGACTGAATATGATTGATACGGCTGGCCAGCGCAATG
>CAYFGW010000097.1:0-16255 GCA_964342365.1 uncultured Candidatus Sericytochromatia bacterium
TGAGCCCACTCCTGAACCCACGCCGCTCCCCACGCCAGAGCCTACACCGACTCCGGCCCCCACGGCAACACCTATTCCAGAGGACTGTCCCAAAGAAGTCATTAATTTCGCGAATCTGCCTCACGGCACCGTTCTCGGTGAGCAATATGCCAATGTGGGGGTGCACTTCCATGCCTGGTCTCGCAACCTGCCTCATAACAAGCTGATTGTGTTTGATACCCACAAAACCGGTACGGCGGATTCCGACTTAGAACTGAAGCAGGGCCGTATCAGTATCATTGCGGAAAACCTGAAGGATAAAAACAACGATGGTTTAATCGACAGTCCTGATGACAGTGCCCGTGGTGGTAAGCAGTACCTGCGTTTTGATCGCCCCATGACCGTTAACTCCTTTATGTTCTTAGACAAAGAGGGCAAGCCCGGTCGTGCGGTGGCCTATGACGGTAACTGGAACGTGCTCAAAGAAGTACCCATTCCCGTAAAAGGCAATGAATCGTTGCAAACTATCACCATGAATGTGAGTGGTGTACGGGCCCTCAAACTGTATTACAACGAATCCGGCGGTGCCGGTGAGTTTGATATCAAGTGTGACTAGGTCAAAAAATTAATCAAAAAGGGTGTGGTATCGCTCCGCACCCTTTTTTTATGCCCGGATTTTTGGAAAGGATGTTTTATGTTTACTTTTTCTCGCGTATGCGTAGCTGCTGTGCTTCTGATGGCGGCCTGTACGGAACCTTCTGCTTCTCCCGCCACGGCCACGGCACCGGATGCTGCTTCTGCGCCTGCTCCCACCCCGGAAGCGACTCCGGCGCTCATGCCAACACCGGCTCCCACATCAGAACCTACACCACAACCCACACCAGAACCTACGCCTGTGCCCACCACAGAAGACCCTGATCTGGCCCCACCTACGTCTATTAAGGCCATTGACGTGCAGGTGAGCAGTTTATTGTTGACCTGGGAGCCCGGCGCTGATGCAGAAGCCTATCGGGTTTATGTGAATGATGAACTGGTGGCAGACAATGTGATGGGAACGGCCTATCAGGTGGAAAATTTAAAGCGAGGAAACCGCTATGTGTTTATGGTGTCCTCCCTTCGGTCTCCTGACCTGGAGTCTCCCCGCTCCAAGCGAGTGACCGTTAACTTTTTTTAGCCACCGTGATGATACTGGGGCTATCTCCCTGTAACGGGCTGAGATCCCAGTTTCCGTACTGCTCCACAATACTAAAACCGGCGTTTTGTAGCAACAGGTCTAGCTCCCGGGGAAAGGTGTAGCGGACCGTAACCTGCTCCACGGCCGTTTGAGGAACTTGGTTTTCTATCCAGTGTTTTGTGGTGCGCCAATGAAGGAGCTGTGTCACGGGATCGTAGCGTTGGGTTTTGCTCAGGCGAATATTACGGCCCTCTGCGTCGGTATAGGTACCAAACTCCATGGGGGCTTGGGTATTTTCTAAAAAAGCGAACAGCCCTTCCGGGCCACTCCAGCTAGAAGGCGATTTTACGGGCGTTTGGGACGTTCTCCAGCGGGGGTTACGGGTTTCAAAGGCTAATGTGCCTTCCGGCATCAGATGAGCGTGAACACAGGCTAGCATTTGCTGCTGCTGTGCCGTGGTTAAAAAGGCCTGAAACGTATTTCCTGTGAGGTATACCAGTCCGAAGGTCTGGTTGAGATGAAAATCGCAGCCGTCGGCCTCCGTCCAATTGATGGGGATTTGATGGGCCGCCGCCGTCTTCTTTGCCTGCTGAAGCATAGGTTTAGACATTTCTAATCCCGTGATATCGAAACCCTGTGCTGCCAGAGGGATGCAAATGCGGCCGGTGCCACAGCCAATTTCTAAAATGGGCTCTCGGATTTTGGTGGCCAGCGTCAGATAAAAGTCGAGCCCTGTGGTGCTCTGATCGCGCAGAGCGTAGTTCTCACCGTCTTCATAAGGAGAATGAGTCTGAGAATCCGTCAAGGGTGACAGTCCGTACACACACCGTAAAATTCCAGGCGATGGGAAACTGCGGTGAAACCGCGTTTTTTGACCGCTGTTTCCAGTTCTTCTACAACACAATTGTCCAGTTGTTCTACTCTGTGGCACTGTCGACAAATGACGTGATGGTGATGGTCTTCATCGGTTCCCGCCCATTCGTATCGGGTGGTGCCATCGCCAAATTCACAGGGCACCACCATGCCCAGACTTTCCAACAGGCTCAAATTACGGTACACCGTGGCCAGATCACAAGGAACGGTGATTTGCTGTTGCAGGTCTTCTGCAGAAAAGGGCCCGTGCTGGCTGAGCAGATGTTTTAACAGGGCTTTGCGGGCTTTGGTGCTTTTGTGACCGGCATCGCGTAATTGTTTCAGCCCCTTGTCCAGACGTTCCTGAATGTTGTGGTGGCTATGATTACTCATAAGCTGGCCAGACGCCCGCCGTCCACAGGCAAATTGATTCCGTTAATGTAGGCAGCCGCTGGAGAAGCCAGAAAGGCCAGCGCTTCGGCAGTTTCCTCAGGGGTCGCAAAGCGCCGTAGCGGAACGGTTTTTTTCATGTTCTGAGCCACCTGATCCGGAGAAAGATTCTGGCTGTCGGCTCGCTTTTGAATGATTTTATCCAACCTCTCGGTGGCAGTAAAACCCGGCAGCACGTTATTGACCGTAATACCCAGAGGACCCACTTCATTAGCCAGGGTTTTGGCCCAGTTGGCCACCGCCGCCCGGGTGGTATTAGATACCCCCAGATTATCTATGGGGGCTTTAACAGAAGTAGACAGCACGTTGAGTATCCGACCGTATTGCGCCGCTCTCATACCGGGCAAGAGGCCCTGTACCAGTAAGTGACTGGCCATGACGTGCTGCTGAACAGCGCTCAAAAACGCACCGGCTTCGGCTTCGACGAGTTTGCCGGGCGCAGGGCCACCGGAATTGTTCACCAGAATATGGACCGTGGGCGTGGCGTCCAGTCCTGTGGCAATGCGGTCAGGGAGTGCCTCAAGATCAGCCAGATCCAGGGCCAGTACGTGATGAGTGCCCGGGGTCTGACGGTTCAGAGATTCACACAGGGTGTTGAGCACCTCTTCCCGTCGAGCAATCAGGGTGACATCAGCGCCCCGTTGTGCCAGAAGGGTGGCCGTGGCGGCGCCAATGCCCTGAGAGGCACCGCAGACCCAGGCGGTTTTTCCCGTGAGGTCATAGTTATTCATGATTTAAGTCCTTTTCTGCATAAAACCCCAGCTGTCGCTCTACAGTATCTGGCAAAACCGGTAACTGAGAGCGGGGAATCAGGAAGGTGGTGAGTTGGGTAAAGTCGTTAAAAATACAGTGTGAATCCAGCGTTTTGATCAGATAGTTGTACCCCATTGAGCCCCCGGTGCCCTGCTTGGAGCCAATCATGCGCTGCACCATCTGGGCGTGACGATAGCGCCAGTTGGTGAGCAGTTCATCAATGGTGGTGATGGCGGTGAGCAGACGGTAGGGGGCATGTAAGATCGGGCGTTCCCGGTAGAGTAAAATAAGCAGGGCTGCCTGTGTGGCGCGATAAGACAGACGTTTTTCCCCGGAGTCTAACAGTTCCCGGTACCGCTGGGCATCAAAGAGTGTCTTGAATTCCAGTTCCGTATTTTCCAGCTGCCGCAGGCGAAAGGCCACGTCTTTTTCTGAGAGCACCGGATTGTCTTCAATCATGGCTCTTTCCTGAGCAAACATGGTGTCTACCGCCTGGCGATAGCTTTGCCAGAAGTCAAAATCTCCAAACTGCAGAAAGGGCGTGCGTTCCAGCCAGGCTTCCACGCTCTGAAACAGAGAGGCTTCGTTCTCAGAGTTCATGACCACCTGTTGATGCATGGGGCAAAGGCTTTCCTGATAGTCTTTCTGATGATACTTTAAGCGGCTGCTTTTACGCAGTCCCAGACGGTTTTCAATCAGGCGAAACTGTACGCTCTGAAAGCCCGATGCGGGCACGAGTAAATCTCTGAACTCTAAAAAGTCCAGCGGACGCATGGTTTCCATAATTTCAATCTGGTTTACCAGCAGTTTTTGAATTTCAATCACGCGCTCTAAGCGACTCACTGCGGTATTGAGTAAGCTGTCTTCCACATAGGCTTCTTCAAAAATATCCAGCACCGAGTCAATTTCGTGCAGAATTTGCTTGAACCAGAGTTCATAAGCCTGATGGGTAATAATAAACAGCATTTCTTCGTGGGCCGGACGCCCCAGTTCCACACTGCGCGGATTCTGAAGGTTTAGTAGGCGTTCGGTTTCGAGGTAGTCGCCGTAATAGGTATTGCTCATAGAGGGGCCTTTGTTTGATGATACGACGCGATATAGGCGTCCTTGTCCTGCCAGAGGGTGTTCACCCAGTTCTGGATCTGAGTACGGTAGGCTTCGTCTTCCTGATAATTTTTTCCGGTGGTATTCTCCGGTACCGGGCGGTGGTTGATGTTTACCACAATCTTCGGGATTTTTCCTTCAAACAATTGCCAAATGAGAGACTTATTGTCATTGCCAGGGTAAATCAGGGTGACGTCTAAAACCGCATTAAAGCTATCTCCCAGAATAGACAAAGCGTGGGCAATGCCTCCGGCTTTGGGTTTGAGTAAATAGCGATAGGGTGAATTTTGCTTCTGCTTCTTTTCCGGCGTAAAGCGCGAACCTTCTAAAAAGTTAATCACCGATACCGGATAATCCTTAAAGCGTTCGCAGTATTTGCGGGTGGTTTCCATATCTTTACCGCGGTCTTCAGGGTGTTTTTCTAGATGGGCTTTAGAAAAACGCTTCATAAAGGGAAAATCCAACGCCCACCAGGCTACGCCCAGTAACGGTACCCAGATCAGTTCTTTTTTAAGGAAGAACTTTAAAAAGGGGATTCGGTGGTTAAACACATGCTGAAGCACGAAAATATCTGTCCAGGACAGATGATTGGAAATGACCAGATAAGATTTGTCCATATCCAGCTGCTCAAGGCCGGTAATCTCCCAGCGGGTTTTCTGGGTTAAATAAAAGACGCCGCTATTGCCACTGATCCAGTAAGAGCCCAGTTTCATCAGCACTTTGGAACCCCAGCGCTGCACGCCTGGCGCAAAAAAGAACAGCAGTTTGAGGGCAATAATGGGTAAAAAGAGACTAAACCAGAAGACCGTGTTTAGGGCAATCAGCGTGGGCACAAAAAAGGTGAGCACAAAGGAAGGCAAAAAGTTCAGCATAGGGGTATCATGCCACATTTTCGGGGGCGTTGGGGCCCCTTTTGTGATAGCATAAAAGCAAAAGGAGTGGTCATATGTCAGAAAATTTTATGGTGGAATCCATCGAGTTCAAAATGAAGACCCAGGCCATGCTCAATTTTGCGCCCATGATTTTTACCTTCAAGCAACCCCGCCGTCGGGATCTGGTGATTGAAGAAAAGCCTTTCTGGGGTGAAGAGGTGCATCAGATGCTGGGTAGCAATTTTATAACACTGGTGGATCAGGACGGATTGCTGCGCCAGATTAAAATCAACCAGTTTTTAAAAGAATACCGCCGTATTGAACAGGCTTTTGAACGCAACGCCAATATGGTGAAAGACACCTTTACCGTGTTACAAGAAGGCCTGGTACGCGTTTCTTTTCAGGACATTATGAAAAAAGCCTATAATAAATACGCCATGCAGGCAAAAATGCGCAGCCGGTCTAGTATTTAGCCGTTTTAGCTTTTAATATACAATCGTCTGTATACTCGATTATAATATCTGTATGCAGCAACACCCTGAACTCAAAGAACAGCTTGAACTTTTGCCCATGCAGCCGGGGGTTTATCTCATGCGCGGGCGTGAAAATCAGGTGCTCTACGTGGGTAAGGCGCGCAAGCTGGCCCGACGGGTACGTTCTTACTTTAGTGGTCAACCTTTGCACGGCCCCAAAATCGAAAAAATGGTGCCCCTGGTGGAGCGGGTAGAAACCATTATTACCGATACTGAAGTAGAAGCCCTGGTGCTTGAAGAACAGCTGATTCGTAAATATCAGCCCCGCTACAATACGCTGCTCAAAAACAGCAAGGGCTTTCCCTATGTGCGTATTGACTGGGCCAAACCCTATCCCCGGGTGCAGTTCTCTCACCAGCGCCGGGCCAAAGACAAGGCCACTTACTACGGGCCGTACCCCAGTTCCAGAGCCGTGTACGGTTTGCTCAACGCCATTCGGGAAATGTTTCCCGTGGAAAAGTGCAAAGATCCTGCCAAAGAAAAAAAGGTGTGTATTTACTACCAAATCAAGCGCTGTATGGGCCACTGCCAGAAAAAAGTAACTTCTGAAGAATACAAGGACATGTTGGAAGATATTCGCCTGTTTCTGGACGGTAAATCCGCCGTGCTCAAAGATCGTCTCAAAGAAAAAATGCTGCAACATTCTCAGCGGCAACAGTATGAACAGGCCATGCAGCTGCGCGATACGCTAAAAGCGCTGCAACGGTATATTGTGCCCGCTCACCAGCAAAAAATTGTGGGCAAACCCGAGTGGGACCTGGACGTGATTTATTTGTCGCGCAATGCGCTGATGTGCCATGTCATCGTGTTTCCCGTACGCAAGGGATTATTGCAAACCCCTTTACCCCAGACCTTTAGCATCAAACTCCATGATGACAACACGGAAATTATGGAGCGCTTTATCTACAGTTTTTACGGCACCTACGGCGATATTCCTCCCGAAATTTTGCTGCCTTTTGATCTTGATGATGAACTGCAGGAAACCCTCTCCCAGTGGCTCGACGGTTTGCGAGGAACCCGTGTCAAACTGCGCCATCCCAAACGGGGGGACAAACGCAAACTGCTGGATATGGCGCAAAAGAACGCGGTCAACGGGCTCAAGCAGGCGGAAAAAGCCAATCGCTACGAAGCTTCTTTAGAAGGCTTGCACGAACTCAAACAACTCCTGGAAATGGAGACCCTGCCCGAGCGGATTGAAGGCTTTGATATTTCTCATTTTCAGGGCCAGGAAACCGTGGCTTCTATGGTGGTGTTTGAAAGCGGTATGCCTTTGAAGTCCGATTATCGCCGGTTTAAAATTCGTTCAGCAGAGGGCAAGCCGGACGACTTCTTGTCCATGCAAGAAGTGGTGACTCGCCGCTATCAGCGCCTCAGAGACGAAGGCAAAAACTGGCCCGACTTGATCCTGATTGACGGGGGTAAGGGGCAGGTCAGTTCTGCCATGAAGGCCTTTCGCAACCTGGGTATTCAGCCTCCGGCGCTTATTGGTCTGGCCAAAAAAGAAGAACTGATTGTGTTGCCCGATCGCAAGGAACTGATTCGTCTGCCCCGTCATTCTCCAGGGCTGCGCCTTTTACAGCAGGTGAGAGACGAATCCCACCGCTTTGCGGTCACTTTTCAGCGTCAGCGCCGCAAAAACCGCACGTTGGATTCCGCTTTGAACAATATTGCGGGGGTAGGGCCCAGTCGTCGTAAGCAGCTCTTGCAGCGCTTTGGTTCCGTGGACAAAATTCGGGCCGCAGCGGTGAGCGATCTCATGCTCACTGGCGGTCTTTCTCAAAAAGTGGCACAATCTGTATACACACATTTTCATCCCAAAGGTTGAGGTTTTGAGGTTGAATTCATGCTAATTCGCAAATTGAGAAAACACAAACGCCCGCTGATCTTTTTTGTGGTGCTGTGTTTTCTGTCTTCCATTCTCTTCGGTGTTCTTGTAAGCTTCGCGCAGTTTTTTATATAATATTTATATGAATACCGTCTTTCGTCGTTTGCTTTTAACCACTTTAGGACTCACGCTGGGCGTGGGCCAACTGATGGTGAATCCCATGCAGGAAGCGGCGGCTGCCACCTCCAAGGATCGCCAGCGTTTAAACAAGCTCAAAAAAAATGAGTCTAAAATTCGCGTGCTCACCAAAAAGAAAAAAGACGTGGAAAAAAAGATTGTGGCCTCCAAAAGCGAACTGGCCAAAATTCAGCGTCGCCTGGAGCATTCTTCTAAAAAGCTGGAAATGTCTAGTAAGCGTTATGAAGAAGTGCATCAGGAAGTGGAAAAAGTTACCGACAATCTCATCAAAGCTGAAGAAGCCTGGGAAAGTCAGATGGACGACGCCGAGCAGCATTTGCGTCGCATGTACAAAACCCGTCGCTATACCCGCTCTAATCAGTTGATGGAATCGCAAAATCTGTCCGCACTCGTGCGTCGCATTGGTTATTATCGTTATCTGGCCCGTCAGGACGAACAGCTCCTGGATGATCTGAAAGCCAAAAGAGACAAGCTCTCCAAATTGCAGTACCAGGAAATGCTCAAGCGCCAGAGTTTAGGCAAAGAAGCCCAGAAGCTAGAGGACGCTAAAAAACAGCACGCCATTGATAAACAAAAACAGGGACAGTATTTAGAGCGTTTGACCCGTGAACGGCAGCTCTACGAAAAAGAAATGCGGGCCCTTGCCAGAGAGTCGCGCTCTATTACGGCCATGCTACAACAGCGCTATGCCAAACAGAGCCGCACCAGCTTCAATACTCGCCTGGGGACCGGCCGTTTTGTGAATCCCGTGCGCGGCTTTCCCATGACCTCTCGCTTTGGTTATCGGGTTCACCCCATCTTTAGAACCAAAAAACTGCACACTGGCGTGGACTTCGGTGCACCCAGCGGCACCAAAATTCGAGCGGCGGACAGCGGCGTGGTAATTTCCGCAGGCTGGCGCGGTGGCTATGGTAAAGCGGTCATTATTGACCACGGACAGGGTATGGTCACTTTGTATGCCCACACCTCCGCTTTTTACGTGCGACCCGGTCAGCGGGTGAAAAAAGGTCAGATTATCGCGGCCGTGGGCAGCACCGGTTACAGCACCGGGCCTCACTTACATATGGAAGTGCGTAAAAACGGGGTCCCCGTCAATCCGCTGACGTGGTTCTAATCACACTTTGAGTGTGTTGGCCCCCATTCCTTTCCTGAAACCCCCTTGTTATAATGGCGGTATTGAAAGGAATTTTTCATGTTAAAACAAACTTCACTCGCTCTTTTATCCGTTTTAATGGTGGCCGGAAGCTTTGCCGTTGCCCCTGAGTCTCACGGTGCTGGTACCAGCGCAATTATTACCCATACGCTGGGCACTGTCCAGATGCGCACCCGCTCTGGCTGGAGAGGAACCCGCCGTAACGTCAGACTCTGGCCCGGGACTACCCTGCGTACCGGAAGCCGTTCACGGGTTCAGGTGCGTTATAAAGACGGCTCTGTGGTGCGTCTGGGATCTCGTAGTTTGATGCGTGTTCGCCCTTCCCGTAACTTCCGTCTCATGCGTGGAAAATCCTGGATTCGCAAGAAAAAAAGCAGCAAACGCATGCGCATTCGCACCCCGATGGCCCAGGCCACGGTGGTGGGTACTGAGTTATTTGTGTCCCATAACGACAAGGATATTAGCCACGTGACTACCCTGACGGGACTGGTGGAAGTGGAAAATAACAAGGGCGAAAAAGTCATGGTGAAAGCGGGTCAGTGGGTGGAAATTGAGCCTGATAAAGCTCTTGAACAGCCCACGCCTTTTGACTGGAATAAGCTCAAGAAAAAGGAACGCTTGCTGTTAGATCTGGACTTTGTGCCTCCCGCAGATGCTCCTGAGGAAACCGACGAAGACTGGATGTAGTCTGATTCTTAACGCTCTTGATAAATTTCGGCGTTTTGTAGGCCCAATTTACTACGTGCTTGCCGTTCCGGTATGGTTTATGGGAATTTGTGGCCTTTCTGCTTTGCTCACCTTTGTGCTGAGCATTTTTATGACGCCCCCCGATAAGATCTTTTTTGTCTTTGTTCTGATGGGGTTTGGGGTCATGACACTCTGGATTTTCAGAGGCTTATATCGGGACGTGCTGAAGCCTTTTTTTCAGCCCAATCCCGTTATTCAGGCAGCATTAACGCAGCGTGGATTTACGGTGCGTACGCTGCTGACGCAGGACATATATACCCGAAAAAATCTTCAAATCAAAATAACAAAGGGTAAATCTCAGCACAGCTTTGAAATAACCGGGCCTTTGCAGCAAAGGGGACAGTTTTCGGTGGGTTACCCCCCATTGCTTTATGGAGGCCCCTATCCGGCTCAGGGATGGGTTTCCCGTGATTTTGAATCAAAGCCCGGGATAAAGCTAGCTATAAAAAGTCCGCCAGAGCAGTCTATGCCGTCGGATACCGGGTGGCTTCCCCTGTGGAATTATCTGGCCCGGCATCGTGCTACACTCTTTCAAATTCATGAACACCGGGGGTATTTGAGACAGGGGGCTTTTCGGCATATAGAAGACCTCGAAGAGGCAATGGAGATTTTTGAAGCCTTGTAAAGACCAAAAATTTCCATGAAAAAATGCGCCTGGCAGGAGTCGAACCTGCGACACCCGGCTCCGGAGGCCGGTGCTCTATCCACTGAGCTACAAGCGCATGAGATGGCATTTTAGCACGTTTTGTTTTGTGGGGGAAAGTAGCTCGTGCGGTATAATTTATGGGCGTTAATTTTATACATCTAGTCTATGCAGGAAATCAAACAATCATGAAAGCCTTTTTATCTCTGGGTCTGACCCATGCTCTGGCAGCTTCTTTACTCATTGGAACCACTTCAGCGGCGTTGGCCGCTCCCAACGCTCCTTATCAGGTGGCGTTTTTTAAGTCAAACAAGAGTAGCACGACCTTAGAACACGACCACTTTACCCTCAAAAACGGTCTGAAGGTATATTTGAGCCGCAATACCCTTAAGCCTCGTTTCTATGCTCAGGTGGTGATCAACGCCGGAGGCAAGCAAGATCCCGCCGACGCCACGGGTATTGCCCATTATCTGGAGCATATGTTGTTCAAAGGTACCACCCGACTGGGCACCAGTAATTACGCCAAAGAAAAAGTCTTGCAGGATCAGATTGTTGCCCTTTACGACGAGCTGTTTACCCTTAAAGATCCCAAAGAACGCAACGCCCTTCTGGTAAAAATTAATGAGCTGTCGGTGGCTGCCAGTGAATATGCCATTCCCGGTGAACTGGATTCGCTGTATTCCAAAATGGGAGCAGAAGGCCTCAATGCCTATACCTCCAATGAAGAAACGGTATATTTGATGTCATTGCCCAAAAACCGTTTAGAGCAGTGGGCTATGGTGGAAAGCGAACGTTTTCGTGAGCCCGTATTCCGTCTGTTTCAGTCAGAACTGGAAACGGTTTATGAAGAAAAAAACCGCAGTCTGGACAATAAAGACGATGTGCTCAGAGAGGCGGTAGATGCGGCGGTGTTTAAAAAACACCCTTACGGCAGCCAGACCATCCTGGGTTCCGTGGAACACCTGAAAAACCCGTCGCTGAATAAAATGTACGCGTTTTATCGCCGTTATTACGTGCCCAATAACATGGCGTTGGTCATTTCGGGCGATATTGATTTAAAAGAAACCCGTCGTATTATTGAAAAATACTTTTCCAGCTGGGAAGCGCGGCCCTTCAAACCTTTTGAGCCCCCCACTGAAGTGCCCGTTCAGGGCGTGGAGCGTTTAGAAACCCAGTACAAGGGTGAAGAAAAGGTGCTGCTGGGTTTTCAAACCGCTGCCAAAGACAGCAAAGACGGTGATGCCCTCACCATGATCGATATGCTCTTAGACAGTGGTGAAGTGGGGATGATCAAACTGAATCTGGTGCAACCCCAGAAAGTGCGTTCAGCGGGCTCATATCCTTATTTAAACAAAGACGCGGGCGCTCAGTATTTGTGGGCGATTCCCCGTCCGGGACAAAGTCTCAAAGAGGTGGAAAACTTGCTGCTGAGTCAGTTGGAAAAGATTAAGGCGGGCGAGATTGACCCCGAGGTGATGAAGGCCATTGCGCTGGATATGGAAATCAATCTTAAAAAGAGTCTGGAAAGCAATCGTGGACGCGCAGCGCTCATGACCCAGGCCTTTTTGTACGATAAACCCGTAAAAGAGGTGATGAGCCAGCCCGAACGCTTACGCAAATTGAGCGTGAAAGACGTGGTGCGGGTGGCCAATAAATACTTTAAAACCGACTATGTGGCGGGCTATCGTCGCGATGCGGAATTCAATTTCCCAAAAATCACCAAGCCAGCTCTCAAAAAGATGAAGCTGAATCCCGATCAAAAAAGTCCTTTTGCGGCCAGTGTAGAAGCCCTTAACCCGCCGCCGGTAGAGCCACAGGACCTGAACATTGCAGAAATGCTCACCGCCAGTTCTTACGCTCCGGGGGTGTTGTCCTATGCCACCACCAATACTGTTAACGATTTGTACAATTTGACCCTCAGTTACGATTATGGTGATAAGCACTATCCGGGTTTTTGTAACGTCATGTCTGAACTCAATAACGCAGGCACGGCCACGATGTCCGCTGGAGAAGTAGCCAACGCCTTCTATAAATTAGGTTCAAAGGTGAGCTACGGCTGCGGAGACTATGGTTTTAGTCTGGCGCTGTCAGGACCCGAAAAGAATTTGGAGCCGGCCCTCAAACTGGCAGAAGATGTTCTCTGGAACGCACAGCTGGATCCCGCTCGCTTCAAAGCACGTATTCAGAATCAACTGGCGCGCCGCGACGATGAAAAAAAGGACAACCGTACCCTGCGTAGCGCTATTCGCTCCTGGGTACGCTATGGTGATGAATCTCCGTATATTGATCGCTCCACGCGCGCCGAGTTACAGGCTTCTTCTGTGGCAGATTACGGGCCGATGAAGAACGCACTCCTCCAGCAGAACTTCAAAATTTACTATACGGGCACTCGTCCTCAAAAACAGGTGCACGGACTGCTCAAAAAGTATCACCAGCCGCAAAATATCGAAATTCCCTTGCTCACACCCCGTCCGAAGCCGCCGCTGGAGCTTCAGCCCCAGGGCACAGCGCCAGTAAAGGTGTTCTTTTTACACCATCCCAGTGCTCAGGCCAACATCGATCTTGTGGAATCAGGACCGCAGGTAAACCCCTCTGAAAAAGTGATGGTGGACTTCTATAACCAGTATATGGACGGTGGCATGGGAGCTATTATGTTCCAGGAGGTGAGAGAATCACGGGCGCTGGCCTATTCCACCTTCTCCTATTATGCTCAGGGCAGTCGTCTGGGAGACCAGGATCAAATGCTGGCATACATTGGAACCCAGGGTGACAAAACTCTGGAGTCTTTAACCTTGTTGATTGATTTGATCAAAAATCCACCGCAGTCAGAGCAGCATTTCAACCGGGCCAGACAGGCACTGGAAAACATGTATCGCACCAGCCGCGTGAATTTTAGAACGCTGTTTGGAGCCATGGAAAGCTGGCGTGAGATGGGCTTTTCAGGAGACCCTCGTCCCATGTATTTTCAGCAGCTGAATCAGGTGCAGTTGCAGGATATGCTCAACTTCTTAAAAGAACGGATTGCCAATCAACCGCTGACCTTTACCATTGTGGGCGATCGCAACAAAGTGAATGTGCCCGCCCTCAAAAAAATAGCGGAAGTGCAAGAGGTAACTTTGGATCAGTTGTTTAAGGACTGATGCTATCGCTGACTTTTTTTGCAACGTTCTTGCAGAAAACAAGAGCGTTGCAAAGTCTTTCGGAACTGCTTGAGGTGATCGAGGAGCAGCTGCCCAGGGTTTCGCAGGCTTATGCGCTGTGTGTCAACGGAGAGGAATTGCTGAGCCACGGTACGCTCAGTGAGCATTCTCAAACCTTTATGGATGCTCCCTTTTCGCTGGAGTTGGATTTTGCTAAGAACGCTTTACCGGACCCCGACGCGCTACAATTGCTGACGGCGCTGATGTTTTCGCTGCTCAAAAATGCGGAACAGTCTGAAGCCTCACGGGAAGCCTTACGGAGTCTGCGTAAAGCGCAGGGAGATTTAATCGAAGTAGAAAAAATGGCTTCTCTGGGGGCGCTGGTGAACGGCATGGCTCACGAGTTGAATACCCCTTTGGGAATTGGTGTGACGGCAGTAAGTGCTCTGCAAGAAGACCTTAATCAGTTGGAGCGGGCGGTGGCTTCAGGCACGCTAACGCAGGGACAAATGACCCGGGGGATCGGTTTTATGCAAGAAGCCGCTGGCTTATTGCAAACTCACTTGCAGGTAGCTGCCCGTCTGGTGGAAAACTTCAAGCAAATTTCGGCTCAGCAAGTGTCTGAAACTTTTCAGTCCTTTGATATCAGGGCCCAGAGTCAGGCCGTATTTACGACGTTGCAGTATGAGTTTGAGCAGTGTGTGAACTTTAAAGTTATCGGAAATTTTACCGACGAATTTACGGGGATGTACAACGGATACCCCGGGGTGTGGACCCAGGTGCTCAGTGAACTGGTGCGAAACAGCTTTGCCCATGCCTGGCCAGCAGCCACCATGCCTGATGTTGTGCCGGAAATTACTTTACATATAGCGATTCACACGGAACAAGAAGACAGCGGAATAACGGCTCTGTTTGATTTAATGGATGAGCGCTTGGAGTATGCCGAAGGGGAGGGCAAAAGCTGGGAAGAGCTTCAAAAACAAGAACTGGTGCTCACTTTTTCAGACAACGGAGTAGGCGTTTCTGAGGCCTTGCGGGAGCACGTTTTTGAACCCTTCTCAACCCGTGATAAATCCCACTTTGGGGGCTTGGGACTGCATATGGTGTATAATTTAGTCCATCAAAAGTTGGCAGGTGAAATCCATCTTGTGCAGTCAGTGGGCAGCCCGGGGGAGGGTGCTATCTTCGAAATTCGCCTGCCCCTGGAATCGTAATAGTAAGGATGAACATGTCAGAGTATTCAGATAAGCCCTTTGTTTTTGCCAGTGAAGGGGCAGACGCGTCGAAACCCCGAAGTCCGGAAAGTGAGTTCACCGACGCGTTCTCCAAAGAAGTTCCTCGCCCGAAATGGATTGATGTGGAGTCTCAATCTTCCTGGAAAGTGCTTGTGGTGGACGATGAAGAGGGGATTCATTCTGTTACAAAACTTGCCCTTCGACACTTTATGGTGGAAGACAAGCCCATCACCTTTTTGCACGCTTATACGGCCACCGAAGCCCGCGAAAAGATTCTGGCGCACCCCGATATTGCTGTAATTCTGGTGGATGTGGTGATGGAAACCGAACATGCGGGATTGGACCTGGTGGAGTATATTCGTCAGCATCTCCGCAATGATTTTGTACGCATTGTACTGCGAACGGGCCAGCCCGGGCAGGCTCCCGAAATGGACGTCATTAAAAATTTAAAAATTGATGATTACCGTCTTAAAACAGAGCTGACCCAGGACAAACTATGTTCGGTGCTCATGGCCAGTATTCGCACCTATGAAGCCATTCTCAGGGTGGAAAACTACCGCCAGAATTTGGAGTACAAAGTGGAAGAGCGCACTGCTGAAATTCAGCGCAAAAATCAGCTCTTAGAACAGCAAAAAGAAGAACTGGAAGGTTTGAACCAGCTCAAAACCAAATTGTTTTCTATTCTGGCCCACGACATGCGTTCTCCTCTGGGCACCCTGCAGTCTCTTTTGTCCATTGCGGGCAAAGACCTGTTGCCGCCAGAAGACTTTCAGCGCATGCTGAACAATATTCACACCAATCTGGGCAATACCACTGAAATGCTGGAAAAATTGCTCACCTGGGCCAATAGTCAGCTTAAGGGAGCTCAGGTCAAAGCAGAGCATTTCTCAGTAAATGAGTGGCTTACGTCTTTAGAGCGCTTGTATACCGTCACCACCCGTCAAAAAAGTATCGACTTTTCCATGACTGTGGCGGACAATTTATGGATGTATGCAGATGAGGATATGATGACGTTGACGCTGGGAAATCTGGTGAATAATGCCGTGAAATTCACCCCGGAAGGGGGCGAAATATCTATTGAAGCTTCTGAAATAGAACGTGAAGATGTGCGCTTTACCCGGATTGAGGTGGTGGATAACGGAGTGGGTATGAGCCAGGAACGGCAGGACAAGCTTACCCACTACGGTATTGATTCCACCCTCGGAACCGACGGTGAAAAAGGGACCGGCCTGGGACTCGTGATCTGCCAGGACTTCATCAAGCAAAACAAAGGTGTTTTTGGCATTGAAAGCACCCAGGGCGAAGGGGCCACCTTTTACTTTGAGATTCCTGCCGCGTCCCCGGAAGACTGAATAATTTCCACAGTCTCGTAAGGCATATTTACATCCCCGTCCCGGAGGGTGTTAAACACCAGTTCCCGCAGCGCAAAGCGCTCGGCAACGTGCTGCCGTTCGTCTTCAATCCAGCCGCGTACCTGTAATTCAATATTATAATCGTTGAGCGCGGCCACCACGACGGTAGGAGCGGGATCAGACATGTATTTGCCCGTGCTTTTCATGGCGTCCAGCAGAAGCTGTCGCACCTTCCCAATATTTTC
>CAYFGW010000098.1:0-16225 GCA_964342365.1 uncultured Candidatus Sericytochromatia bacterium
ACGGTGAGATTTGGCGACACGGTGGCCACCGTAATTTCTGCCACGGCCACAGAGTTAGTCATTGAGGTGCCCACAGACACCAGTGGAACTCCCAGAATTACCGTGACCTCTCAGGGCAAAACCGGTAACTTCGCTGAAATAGACATTGAGCCCCGTTTTATTGCCCAGGATAAATTCAAAGGCGATCCCGGCGATCAGGTAACACTTACCGTGAGCGGTTACGATCCCAGTGTAGTCAATACCACCGTGCGTTTCAACGGCTCAGCGGTGGACGTGGTGCCTGACAGTGCTACCGCGAACACCATTACGGTAACGGTACCCGCTGATGCCACTTCTGGTCCCCTTACCCTCAAACCTGACGGCCTGACAGAGCTTACCAGTCAACCTTTCGCTATCGGTGATGCGCCCGTTATTACCAGTATCGATAAGCCCCAGACCATTGCCGGAGATACGGTGGTGCTTACGGGTCTGAATCTGGGCAGCGCTAATAGCGTGACGCTAAACGGAACGCCCGTGGCCAACTTCTCAGTACAGACTGTGAATGGCCAGGATCTGGTGACGGTAGAATTAACCAATGGCGCCACTTCAGGTGATATTACGGTGACCACTCCCGACGGCAGTGATTCCATTGGGGTGATTATTGTGGAACCTCCCACCATTAGTAACATCACGCCGCCGGATCCCAATGAAGCTACGCCTACCATTACCTTACAGGGTCAAAACTACCTGCCTATTACTCAAGTTACCATTGGCGGTGTGGTGATTCCTGAAACCGATTACACCATCGATAACGATGGACAACTGCGCATTACTACCGTACCTGATAACCCCGTATTGGGCCCTGTAGAAATTACCAATGCCGCAGGCAGTGCCGTATCCAGCTTGACTTATAACAACGTGGTGAACTTCCTGGGTAACACCACCTACGGCAGCTATGAAGACCCCTATCCCTTTACGCAGGTGCGGCAAAGTCGTCCCGTACCCAATGTAGAAAACGTTTACACGCAGTTTGTGAGCGGACACGGCATTAACGTGGACGGCAACGGCAATATTTACGTGGCGGATCTGGGTGACCTGATTCATAAGTTCACACCGCAGGGCAACCCCGTGGCGGGCTGGCCGCTGGGTCAAAATCTGGATTGTGACGTGGCCAATTGTAACGTAGACAGCGTCATCGATAATGATGTGGCCGGGGTGCGCTTCAATGGCCCTGAAGATCTGGCCAACGATGCCGACGGCAATATTTACGTGGCGGATACCTTCAACGACTCCATCCGCAAGATTACCGTGGATCAAAATACGGGCCGGGCCATTTCCGTCAAAACCCTCGCCAAGCTCCCCGGACCTGAGGGCATTGAGATCAGTCGAGATGGCGTGCTCTATGTGACCGGCAACAATCCGCCCAACCCCAACAGCACCTCGCCGATTATTAGTTCTTATGTGTTCAAAATCGAAGATTTGGATACGCTGGCCACGCCCCTGGAAATAGCTGCTTATAGCCGTACGGCACAAAACCCCTTTACACCCAACGTGGAGCTGGTGGCTGGTGGAGCCAGATCCACCACCCGACCGCAGCCCACGCCCGCAGGCGGAACCCCACCCACGCTACAAGAGGCCCGCTTTAATCACCTGGAAGGCCTTGGCGTTGACGGCGAAGGTCGGGTGTACGTGGCCGATGTGGACAATTATCTGATTCGACGTATTGATCCCGTGAGAGATGAAGTCACGGTTTTTGCGGATGTAGATCCCTGTTTTGGCGGTGTTCCAAACTGTACACCCACGCTTGACAGTCCGCGCATTACGGTACACGAAATTCGTGTGGATCGCAGAGGCAATGTGTTTGTGCCTGCGGTCAGTTCGCTGCAGTTTTTTGGTGAAAGAGACTTCGGTACGCCCGCAGTGGGTGTTTACGTTATTAGCCCCGAAGGCAAGTTTTCCTTTATTGCCGGAGACGATTCCGTCAGAGAAACGGGCACCCGCGGTCTGGCGGGCATGCAGGATGGTTCTCCTATAGACGGCTCCTTCTTTGCCAGTCCACGGGGCGTGGACTTCGGGCTTGATGGTACGCTATATGTGATCGATACGGCCTGGGGCATACGCAAAATTGAGCGCTATCACCCTGTGAGCAACTTACAAATACCCTGAGGATGATCATGAAAAAGAAACGCTATCGTGGATGGATGACCGGTCTAATTGGGGGTTGTTTGCTGCTGTCTTGTAGTGACGTGACCCTGAGTTATGGGGTGGGCGCTGGCGGACTGACCAGTATTTCAGACCGCAATCGCAACGCTTCATTACCGCGCACTTTTGAAGAATTAGATCGTCTCCGCACCGGGGTTCCCACACCCACCCCGACGCCCAACGGAGCCCGCAGTGGTGATGGCGGAAACGATTCTGCGTCTGCGGACAATGCACCACCGGCTTCGCCTACTCCGCCTTCCCCGGCTCCCGCACAGTCTACAGCCCCGCCGCAAACTACCGTGCCTCAGGTGCAGGGCAGTACCAGCGGCGAAGGGCAGTATCGTATTCGTATTTTGCCCGAAGGTCCTATTGAACTCAGTGGTTTTGGCAGCCGCAAATTTGTGCAGGTACTTTTGCAAGACCTTAACGGTAATAGCGTTAATCCCAATGACTTTACCATTCTCTGGGAGTTTGAAGATCCCTTGATCGCCGAAATTAGTCCCGACGGCCGCAACGTGATTTCTAAAACAGACACAGGTACCACCCGTGTGAAGGTGAGCCTCGCAGAAGATCCCGACACCTTTATTTTTATTGACGTCATTGTCGCTCAGTCTACCTCTTCCGGTGGAGGAGGCGGCGGAGGCGGCGGTGGTGGAGGAGGCGGTGGCGGCGGTGTCAACCCCAATCCCACACCCAACCCAACCCCCACGCCCACAGCCACGCCAGAGCCTCGAGATCGTGTGACGGGAAGAGTTATTTTCAGCTAATGCGTTTCTGGACCCGATGTGCTCTGATGACCCTGTGCGCAACATGCGCAACTTACGGAACGCCGCTGACGGCACCCGCTCACGCTTTATTGGGAGAAGACCATTTGATGGTGACCTCCTATTATAGTGCCCCTTCACGATGGCCTCCTGAAATGAAAGAACGTCTGGACCAATACGCCAAAGCACAGCGAGAACTCAGGCCGCAAATAGTACAGTTGTTCAAAAACGACGATAATCACATTAGAAAAGAAGTGTGGGTGGCCCAGGGCAGCTTGTGGAGCTTTGCTGAAGCCCATCAGATCCGACAGGCGATTATGCAAAATCGTCGTATCCGCACCTCTTACCTCACCAAAAATCAGCAGGTGTTTCTTTATCCTGATGGCAGTCGGGTTTATGTGCAGTTTAACCCCCGCAATTACCGGGTGCATACAGTGTGGGCGGTGGATAAAGCCACCTCTGAAGAAAGGGGCGATAAAATGCCCGAGTCCTTCTGGAAAAACACCCGCACCTATTATCCGGTAGAGCAATAAACTTTTCGTTTCAAACGCTGCACTTGTGTGCTGCATCCCTGCATGCTCAAAAGGCCCGTGATACAATAAAGTCAAATTTCTAAGGACGCTTTCTTATGCGTGATGTTTTGCCCTTTGCGGTAACTTTTTTAATCGCATGGCTCAGTGCAGATCTTCTGGTGCCGCTGGTGCGCCGTTTTGCTTATGCTATTGGCAAGGTGGACAAGCCCGGCACCCGAAAAATTCACAAAGACCCCATTCCACGCCTTGGCGGGATTGCGATCTGTCTGGGCTGTTTTTCAGCGCTGCTCAGTATTGATCTTTTGCGACCGGGCTTTTTCTCTCAACTGCCTGACCAGTGGCATGGGTTACTGGCCGGGGGGGTACTGATTTTTCTGGTGGGCCTTATGGATGACCTTTACGATTTGCGCCCCAAAGTAAAGCTGCTGGGGCAAGTTGTCGCAGCGGCGGTGGCTTTTTTTCTGGGGGTGAAAATTGTCCTGATCACCAATCCCTTTGGGGGCATGTTATTGTTTCCCGCCTGGCTCAGCTTTATTTTGACTGTGGGCTGGCTGGTGGCCATTACCAATACGGTCAACCTGATTGACGGTCTGGACGGTCTGGCGGCGGGGGTTTCTACCATCGCTGGTGTCACGCTGTTTATGATTGCCTTTGAGCGCGGACAGGATTTGAGTGCACTCACCGCTATTGCTCTTGTGGGGGCTACCCTGGGGTTCCTGCGTTATAACTTTAACCCGGCCCGCATTTTCATGGGGGACTGTGGTTCTTTGTTTCTCGGGTTTATGCTGGGTGCTCTTTCTATTACGGGGGCCATGAAGGTGGCTGCCACCGTCTCGGTCTTTTTACCCATTTTGATTCTGGGCATTCCTATTTTTGATACCACCTTTGCCATTGTGCGTCGTATTGTGACCCGCAAGCCCATTTTTCAGGCGGACAAAGGGCATTTGCACCACCGCTTGCTCAAAATGGGTTTGTCTCAGCGCAAGGCGGTGCTCCTGATTTACGGTATTTCACTTTTGCTGGGGGGGCTGGCATTGCAATTGATTAACTTCCCCCATGCCCGGGTCCTGATCGTGGTGTCATTGATGCTGATTATCTGGGGGGCCGTGGATTTTCGCATCTTCCGCCCGCGCCGCATGAGTTGAGGCGGTGAACCGGGAGCGCCAGCGGGCGCTGTGGTGTTTTCTGGCCCTGTTTTTACTGCTCACCTCCTATTATCTGGTGAAGCCACTGCGCTCCTCCTTTTTTCTCAAAGAGTTTGACCCCGCTAATTTGCCCTACTTTTTTCTGGTGTTTCCGTTTTTATCGCTAGCGGTCACCCGGATTTTTGACTTCTTTTATCAGCGCCTGTCCCGTCTGACTCTGATTGTTTGCACCTACGGGGTCATGATTGCCTGTAAACTGTTTTTCTTTTTTGCCCTGCCCTGGGGAGGGAAAGGGATCACGCTGGCTTTTTATCTCTGGGCCTCCGCTTACTTTTTACTTTGCATTGCGGTGCTGTGGGGCTGTATTAGCAGCGTGTTCAATGCCAGGGCCGGAGAACGTTTGTTCGCTTTTATTGCCTTTGGCGGTATGGCCGGAGCCTACGTGGGCTCTCAGCTGTCCAGCTGGCTGGCCAAATCTGCCTGGTCGTCACAGGCTCTCAGTTTATCGGCAGTGCTGATGGCGGGGGTGCTGGGCTTCTTGTTTCTGGCTCTGCGGGCGGCCCCTCAACCGGCCAGTACACCGGCCACTCCTTCCGAAACAACCTCCTCTGAGAATTCTGGGCATTCTGAAAGTCCGACAAAACCCCGCCCGGCCCTGTGGCGGGATTTAAAAACCATTGCTGCCAGACCCTATATTCGGGGGCTGGCGGTGATCGTCTTTGCGGTGGCGTTTATGAACACGGTGGTGGAGTTTAAAACCCAGAAAATTATTGACCGTCAGCTGGCCAGCCGGGAATATGTGACCCATTTTGCGCCGCTGAATCGCGCCCTTTGCGGAGAAAATTGTGTGCACGAAAAGCTGTTTGATACGGTTTACAGGTTAAAGAAAGCGCCCGAAAATGCCCGAGAGCAGCAGTTAACCACTGCCTTAAAAAGCGTGCTCAGTGCAGAGCAGCAGGCACAGTTTGTACCGGATAGTTACGCCCGTTATGAACGCTATCGTTCGGCTTTAGAAGGAAGCACCCGACAGTTTTTTTCAGACTTAAACAAGTGGATCAACTTAATTGGCGTATTTTTATTGCTGGTGGTGGCTCGTCCGCTGTTTCGCTGGTGCGGCGTACGCTGGGTGGTGCTGATTTTGCCCCTGTTTTTTGTGGGCACGGCACTGGCTCTGCTTTTCCCCGTGGAGTTGTCTATGGTGGCAAGCCTGTTGATTGGCACGGGGGCTCTCAATTATTCCCTGAATAAAACCTCGAAAGAACTGCTGTACACCGCCGCTGACGAAGAAACCCGCTTTCGCTTCAAGCCCTTAATTGACGGACCGCTGGTGCGCTTTGGCGACGTGTTTGCAGCTCTTTTAACCCTGCTGGTGACCCGCGTGCTGCACTTCAAAGACAGTGTGGCCGACCCACTGGTGCTGGGAGTAGGTTTACTGATTTGTGGTTTCTGGGTGGTTTCCGCCTACGCTTCAGGTGTCCTGTACGACGTGCGCAAATCGGAAGATGAAGCCTGCTGAAGCCGGTTCAGCATCTCCTGACCCAGACTGAGTCCAATGCCCGGTCCAATACCTTCTAAGCCCAGTACGGACACTTTCTCAGGAATCATCTGCTGAAACAACTCCCGTTTAATGCGGGCCTGACGCAGATCGATCTGGGCCTGTAAGCCGTGGAAGGATTGCTGAATGGTTTTGGCTTTTTCTAGCTTGGCGCGCACCGAGGCAATTTCTCGCTTGAGCAACGAAATTTGCTCTTCCAAATGCCGCCGTGCTTCAATGAGCATGGCCTGACGGGTGGTGTTGACCTCTTCAGCAATGCGTGTCTCCATGGATATTTTGGCGTGCTGAAGTTCCAGGGCCCGGCTGCGGGTTTCCTTGCGGGCTTTACGCATGGCGGACTCCACTTCCTTAATGGCGGACTCCAACTTGACCATTTTGTCTTCACTCAGGGCCTCAATAGTTTTGAGCCGTGTGCGAATGGTTTCTAAATCGTTAATGATGTCATTTTCTGCAGAGGGCATGTTGGCACGCATGACGCGAATGCCGTAGGGTTCGGCCAAATACTGGTTCAGCGCGTTCACCACGTTATCGATGCGGTCCCGTCCCACAAACTTGACGCGGGCGTCGGGCATGGAGGTAATCATGCGCAGGGTAATATAAGAGGCATAAATGTTCAGCATTTTCATAATGCCCGCGGGCGTGGTGCGGGTAATAAAGCGGGCGGGATTTTCCACCCGAAACACCACCTGATTACTGAGGGCAATGCTGCCGAAATCCCAGGTGAAGTTGGCATTTTTTAAATTGACCACCTGATCCCGTGAGGACACCAGATAGGGAATATAGCGTGCGTAGTTAAAATACCAGTTTCGTCCGGTGCGAGCCGTGGCTTCCCCCTTGCTGAGCGGGGACCCAAAACGGCATACAACGCCTTCATAACCGTCGGGTACGTCCACCTTTGCGGCGTTAATATAGCGCAGCCAGAACATAAACAGTCCCGCTATAAAAAATAAAAAGGCCAGGGATTTGAGCCAGCCGGGGAACATCACCAGTACCAACAATCCCAGCAGCACCGGACCAATGCCAGAAAAGTCCCGTTTATCGGGCACAAAGCTCAAAATTTCCTCTTCATCAATGCCCGCAAACTTGTCCAGAGATTCCTGTACGGCGGCCCGCTGCACCACGCGATCCATGCGAGCCTGTACGGCACCGGTCAGGGCCTTTTCCCGTTTACGCACCTGTTGCTCCAGCGTCATACGGGCATCGCTTTCCACCTGTTCAAAAACGTCCGTGGCCATGTGCTTGAGGCTGCTCTTGATTTTTTTCTTCATGCTTCGGCCACTCCTTCAAGATCCGCTTTGCGGGCGATTTCGTCAATTTTATGGCTCACGTTTTCCGGTGAGTAAGCCTCAGTGGAAATGCCTGAATCCGAGGTAATACCCTGCAGGGCTTTTTCCACGCGGCGCAGGGCTTCTTCCACGTCAAACTGGGCCGCTCGCTTTTCTAAGGCCTGAATTTCGTTTTCAATTTCAGCGTAGTTACTGTCCTGACTTGCCTGCTGTTGCAGCGCTTTCAAAGCGCGGTTGGTGCCCGTGGTTTCCAGCATGTTTTCTAAGACGTCCAGTTGCGGCAGCATCTCTGAGGGTTCCATTTTATGGACCACCACCTGTTCTAAATGCGGAGTGAGGCTTTCTTTGTGCATTTCCACCCAGTCCAGTAAGCTTTCCAGTTCTGCCATATAGCGCTCCAGACCCGCGGTGTCAATCACCTTGGCCTGCACCTGAGCAATCAATGATTCAATGGCGGACAGCTGTGGGGCCAGAAAGGTTTGCTGGGCGTTCTGCATGCCGATGGTTTTGGCATGTACCACTGCTTTTTCATTGTCTGGATCTCGCAGGGTGGCGGTAATGGACTCAATTTCTTTGATGATTTTTTGAATTTCTAACACTCCGATTTCCTTGTCCGCCACGTTGGCGGAAATCTCTTCGGCGATTTCTTCTTCGGTAATTTCTTTCAGGGTGTCGGTGGACTGCTCCAGGCGGGTAATGGAATTGGCCAGGGGCAGAGCCAGAGATTTTAAATAATCGGGGCTGGTGGTGTTACCCAGGGGCAAATGATCCAGAATTTCAATGCCGTAATTGCTGGCCAGAGAAGACAGACCGTCTAGTACCTGGCGGCGTGCGGGGGTCATAGACTCCTGAAGATCAAAGGTGGATACGTCCACTTCATCAATTTCTGTGAGCTCGCTCAAAAAGTCAAGGGTTAAATCCGTATTGCCCAACAGCTCTAGCTTTTTACTCATGTTTTCTTTGCGGGTGTGCGCACTGTTCACTTCTTCAATCAGAAAGCGATTAAAGTCTTTGGCTTCTACAGAAATCATCAGATCCTTGAGAATACTTTCATAAGAGCGCTTGAGCTGTTCAATAAAATTTTCCAGGCCGCCCTCTACCAGCAGTTTGTAGGTGTCGGTGACCTGTAAAATAAGGGCCCCGCGAAAGGTAAGGGAAATATTGTCGCGGGTATTGCCACGCACTTCGGGCATTTCCACAGCGATGGGTTTTGTGGTGACCACCGCAAAAGGTTTGACGCGAAAATCGAAAATCAGGGCGTGTTCTCCGGGCTTGAGGGTGCGCACAATTTTTTTATGGCGGTCAAAATGAATCTCAGCACCGGGGAGTCCCTTGTAAATGCTGGATTGGAGCAGGCTGATGGCAAAATACACCAGATAAATCAGCAGACCCGCGATCCAGGTGGTCCAGGAAAAAAAGGTAAGTTCGCTTAAAAATCCCAGCGGGCCATAGGGGCTGATAAATCCAAAGGGCTGTCTAAATACGAGCAAAGACAGAATCCAACCGAGACCCAGGAGTCGCAGAATCATGGGGGTCATTTGCAAACTGGACCAGGCAAAATAGCCAATGGTAATCGTGCGTCCTTGTTGGTCCTGTTTTCCTATGAGCTTGAGGGCCTCATCGTAGCGGGCCCAGATTTCCGCCACGCCCATTTTGTCGCTGTACTCTTGTTCTGCCATATCGTAACTCCTGCTGCTGCTGAAAAAAGTTTAGCACAGCCAAAAAATTTAACACAGCCGACGCGGGTATACTGTGACCAGGAGTATTGCCCATGCGTTTCAGTTTAATGCTATATGATGTGTTGTTATTTCTGGTGTTTTTTGGGGTTTATGGTACGGCGTCGGCGGTCACAGCGGCGGTTTGGTTACAGTTATCGCCTTTGATGAGCTGGCCCTGGCTGGGATTTTTGCTGCCCGTGATGGCGGTGGTCTTTATGCTGGCCCTGATTTTTTGTGTGGCGGCGTTTAACTTTATCTTGCCCAATATGAAGTCGGGGCATTACACAGCCCCTGCCAGCGGCATGTTTTATCTCTGGACGTTGTATTTGACCCTGAACCGCGTGCTGTTTTTTGATCCCATTCAAAACTTAATGCTTTACTCTCCGCTGCTGCGTTTTCTGGCTTTGAGAGCCCTGGGGGCTAAAATGGCCTACGGCAGTTCGGTCTCTGCCCGGGTGGCCCTGACCGATGTGCCTTTTATTGAAGTGGGGGAAGACTGCATTATCGGGGCCAACTCCTTACTCACGGGGCATTATTTAAACAAGGGGAATTTGTTTCTGGGGCATATTAAAATTGGGAACCGGGTCAATGTGGGCGGCTATTGCCGCATGGGACCGGGGGTTACTATTGGAGATGACACCTGGATTGGTGCTGACTGTCAAATTGCTCCCATGGTGACTGTGGGCAAAAACTGCACCCTGGAGCCCGGCAGCGTGCTGCCACCGGGCACACAGTTAGCAGATGGAGAAACCTTTCCTCCCCAGGAAACGGAAGTATGGTAGGTATTCGTTAAAAGCGCCAGAACCACCGGCCTTCATATTCCACGGCCGCCAGTTGTGTTCCATCTTTATAAACATTGCCCTTAACGGGCTTTTCCACGTCTTCGTCTTTCCATTTTCGCGGGTGCTGAACTTTGTGTTCCCCTTGCAACGGGCCGGCTAAAATATGAACGTAAAGATCTGTAGAGTCACTCCACTCTTCTTCACGAAAACGTAGAAGCGTTTTTTCCGGTTGCTGTGCTTTAACTATACGGGTTAATCGAAGAACACGTCGAATGATAAAGAGCGGACAGAAAATACCCATAAATACAAAAAGCCCTCCTGCCAGGGGAAATGCCAGATGGCTCCCGATGTTATCCGGCGGGGGGATATTCAACAAGAGTGCGCTTCCCATGGCAAAAACCGCCAGACATGCTGTGATGGTAATGCCTGACGGTAAATATAATGTAGAGTGGATAAAGCCTATCCGTCGATTTGGATCCATTTACCTTCTTCATCGAAGTAGGCTTCTCGGTAGTAGGGCTTGAGGTTTTCGCGCTGATTAAATAAAGCCAGTTGCTCACTGTCAGCTGGTGCAATACCTCCAAGCTTGGAGTCTTTGACTTCCATCACATAACCGTTGGAATAGATTTCAAAGTTCCGTTGAGGATGCACCACCCGCTTTCCGTCGGAGCGAGGTGTTAGCACATAGCGAGAAGGCAGCTTAAACTTCATTTCACAGAGCATGCCTTCACAGGCCAAGTTTACCTGAGTAGTATGTTCTAAATTGCCCGAACGATAAACGCCTTCTACCGTAAAGCCGTTGGGCAAATCACCGGTACGGCTGGCGGAAAGCTGGGACATGTATTTTAAGGTTTCAGAATTGGTGCCATGCATGTAGGGCAGGGTAAATTCTACGGTGCGTGCGTCTTTATAAGGATTGGCCACCCGTTCTACCTTGTTGATGGGGGAATCGATGGAAATGCGGTGTGCATCGTCATGGGCTTTGACTTTATGAAGACCAAACCAGGTGCCTGCCACAATGCCCGCGGCCATGACCACGCCGAAAGCGTAAGTGCCACGACGGTAAATTCGAAACAGTCTGGCTTCTACATCTTCCTGAGTTTCAACCTTTTTTTCGAATGTGTTGTTTTCTAATTCTGACATTGTGTCCCACCTCGTGTGTACGGTCAGGTGACCGCCTGATATTTTTATCATAGAGGTAATATTTATAGAAATCTATAGCAAAAAGGGCCTTTTAACGGCCCTTTTCATAGGTTTTTACAGTCTCTTTACAGTTCTTATTTGTCCTCAAAGGTCATGGCAGCAGAGTTCATGCAGTACCGGAGTCCCGTGGGATCCGGGCCATCTTCAAAAACGTGTCCCAAATGACCGTCACAGCGGGCGCAGTGTACCTCTGTGCGCACACTAAACAGGCTTTTGTCTATTTTTGTGCCCACGGCGGTTTTGTCCACGGGCGCATAAAAACTGGGCCAACCGGTGCCCGATTCGTATTTTGTTTCTGAAGAAAATAGTTCCTGACCGCAGCCTGCACACAGGTAGGTGCCCTCTTTTTTATTGTCCCAGAGCTCACCGGTAAAAGCTCTTTCGGTGCCGCTTTTACGCAGCACCTTGTATTGCATGGGGCTGAGTTCTTCTTTCCATTCTGCTTCGCTTTTTTCTATTTTTTGCACGCCAAAGATCCTTCTTTACTTTTGTCTTCATCAAATCTCGAAACACAAAAGCCTGTCAAGTTCTTCAAAAGAAAATGAGGCCACTGATATAATAAAACCTATGAAATACTTAAAACGTTTTGCTTTAACCGGATTGATATGTATTGGATTAACGACTCCCACCCACGCAGAAGTGGTATCCACGGCCTCTCAAAAAACCGTCACCGTGACTTTTCGCGACGGGGTGTCTGCGCAGCTGATTACCAAAATCAGTAACGCTTTCAGTACACCGCTCAAAAAGACGGGGGATCGCACCTACGTGTTTCAGGTGCCTGCGCTGAGAACTCAGGATCAGTATGCTGAACTCTTTGCTTCCCTGCCCAGTGTGGCCAGTACGGTTCCCATGCCCGTGTACAAGGTGGCGGATCACATTAATCCTCAGGCTGTAAACGTTCAGCCCGGTACCCTACCGCAGAGCGTAAAAACCAGCGATTACTTGCCTGGTGAAGTGATGGTGAAGTACAAAGCGGGTGTGAGTAAAGACGACATTGCCTTTCTCAATCAGCACTTTAACGTGCAGCAGCTGAGCCGCATCGGGGGCATTGACGTGTATCGTTTGCGCCTGCCCAGAGGCATGAGTGTGGAAGAGGCGGTGCAGCGTTACGGCGCTTCTCCCCTGGTGGAATTTGCGGAACCCAATTACAAAATGGCTCTACCTCAGCCTGTAAACGGCGCGGACAATACCACTGCCAACACTTCCAATTTGCCTCTGAGTTCAAATGGCACTGCGGTGGTGACCCAAATTCCGCTGGATGGCGGTGGGCAAATGCTGATACACTTTCGCCCTGGCAGTTCTCAGGCGGTCATTAACAAGTTTCAGGACATTTATGGAACCCGCTGGGTACAAAAGACGTCCTTTTACTCATATCGTGTGCAATTGCCTCCCCGGCTGAATGCAGCCACCGCTGCGCGCGTATTCAAGCTGTACCCGGGAGTTAGTGATGTTCAACGCCTTTACTCGTAGTAGCCTTGTGGGATTGACCGCCGGTTTAACGGTGCTCACCGCCTGTGGGCAAAATGTCTCGCCTGTGAGCCTGCCCGCGGTGTCTCAGACGGAATCTCGCACTTTACTGTCCCAACTGACCCTGGACACCGGCCGCGACGTGGTGGTAAAAGTGCCTCAGGATCGTCTGGCCCCTCTGCAACAACTGGTGCCAGAGGCTGCCGTTAGCACCCTTTCTGCGGAGGCTCATCTGTACCAATTACGCTTGCCCGCTGGAAAATCTTTAACCCAGACCCTGAAAATTCTTAACGCTTCTCCTGAAGTGGACTTTGCCGAGCCCAACCCTTCTTTTAAAATTCCTGACTTTAAGATTCAGCAGGCAGACACTTTCCGTCCCCAGGATCCTCGCTACGGCATGCAGTGGAATATGCGCAGTGCCAAAATTGATCAGGCCTGGTCGCTGGTCAAAGGCAATCCCGATATTCTCGTGGCGGTGATTGACTCTGGCATAGATCCCAATCATGAGGACCTGGTAGAACATCTGGAGCCCATGGAAGATATTTTTACGGAAGTCAAAGGGCGTAGCGATGTGTACACCAATCCCTTTACCTCTGAAACCATTAACTATGGCGGCAGAGACGGCAACGGACACGGCACTCACATTACCGGTATTATTGCGGCTACCATGGACAATAATAAGGGCGTGGCAGGAGTCGCCGGTGGCGGCGTGCGTATTCTACCCATCAAAGCCACTGACTTTGCGGGCAATACCGACGCTGCCACGCTAACGGCAGCTTTTCAACGGGCCATTGATAAGGGAGCCAAGGTTATTAATATCAGTATCGGCGGTCCGGTGTCCAAGAGTACCCGGGCGCTGGAGTCCGTGATTCGTCTGGCTTTATCGCGCAATATTACCATTGTCTCCGCCACCGGCAACGAAAGCTCAAGAGATCGCGGCATTATTTCTCCCATTACCGTTCCCGCGGCCTACAACGGCGTAATTGCGGTGGGAGCTCATACCGAAAGAGATCGGGTGGCTTCTTACTCCAACGGCGGCAGTCAAATTGATCTGGTGGCCCCCGGGGGCGCGGGTCGCAGCAACATTTTGCAAGAAGGTCAGCAGGTGTGGTCCACCTGGCCCGGGTATAACACCTTTGAATTCTTTCAAAAGCGGGTCACCAGCACCCAGTATGCAGCCACGTCGGGCACATCTATGGCTTGTCCTCATGTGGCGGGCGTGGTGGCACTGATGCTGGCCAGAGAACCTAACTTAACCCCTGCTCAGATTCGCAGCCGTTTGATTGCTACTGCCGACGATATGGGGCAGCCTGGTTTTGACGAAGACTCCGGTTACGGAAAACTTAACGCTTATCGCGCGTTACAATGGACACAACATGATGCACAAGACTAAATTTTTTCCCGCTTTATTTCTAACGACAACCCTTGCTGCCTGTGTGCCAACTCCTCAGGTACCCGATTCCCCGGCTCCTTCTGCCTCAGCAAGTGTCGGTGACGGTTCCCCGGGTCAAGAAACCCCCACCGTGGCGAGAATCGATGTGCAGGTGGTGCTGGTGGATCAACAAGATCGGCCCGTGACCGATGCAGAGGTGAAACTGATCAGTGTGAGTCAGTCGGAACAGGTGGCCCGCACCAACGCCGAGGGGGTGGTTAATTTTTCACAGATCCCCCAGGACGTGGAATACAATATTGAGGTGGCGAAAACGGGCTTTATTAGTACCTCTCGCAAAGCAGAACCCGGTAAGCTCGCCACCCAGAATCAGCGGGCGCTGAACCTCAAAATTGTGGTGGAAAAAATCACCACCGCCGTGAGCGGTCGGGTGGTGGATGCGCAGGGCAACCCTTTACCGGGAGTAAGCGTTTTTGATACCCGTCAAACCACTGACACTGACCGGGAAGGACGCTTCGTTCTCAATTATGATGCCACTGCTAACGTCAATGTAAATCTGAACAAAACCGGCTTTCAGCCCACAAGTCGAACCCTGCAAGTGCAGTCAGGGCAGGTGCTTGAACTGGGGGATGTTACGTTACAGCCTTCACAAGATCAGCGGGTCATTGGCATTGACCTGACCCACGGCTCTTTTGGTTTATCAGGCACTAACGCGCTGCAAAATTACCAGAACGTGCAAAGTACTCTCGAAGCTGAGGGTTATCGCGTGCAGCTGATCCAAAACGATTTTCTGGGAGCCCTGCCCGCCTTAGACGGTTTGCTGGTGCTCAGTCCCAATAACGCTTTTTCCGTGGAAGAAAAGGCGGCGGTTCAGGCCTTTGTACTAAACGGTAATAAGCTGGTGCTTACCGGTGAGTGGGCGGGCTTTGGTGGTTTTTCTCACGCCAACGCCAATCAAATGCTGACCCCCTTTAATTTGATTCTGGGCACAGATACTCTGCGTTCCACACAGACCGCCGGGTTCTTGACCACCTCCAATATTTCCGACCACCCCATGGTGTCCGGTATCCAGCAACTCAGATTTTTCCAGTCTGCCTCTGTGCGTTTGGATCGTTTAGAGGCCTCTGGTGAATTACCGGTTAGAACTCAGGATCAAACCTTCCGGATTTCAAACAATGTCGGGGCTTTTGGTTTGATTGGTGTGACCCCCTTTGGTCAGGGCAATGTGATTGTCGTGGGCGACAGTTCTCTCTGGTCTGACGAAGACTCTGACGGAAACCAGATCACCAATATCAATGAGGCCGACAACCGCAAACTGCTGTCTCAGATTTTTAGCTGGTAGGCGCTATCTCCTTTTAACCCCCGCGGCGGCGGTGTTACAATGCCTAGCCCGCGGGAAGGACTAATTTCCCGTGACTTTTTAGAAAATACAGAAGTGTTATGAACCACAAATCCATTCGCAACGTGGCGGTAATTGCCCACGTTGACCACGGTAAGACCACCCTTGTAGACGAACTTCTCAAGCAGAGTGGCACCTTTCAACCTCACGAAAAAGTCCAGGAACGCGTCATGGACTCCAATGACCTCGAAAGAGAACGGGGCATTACCATTCTGGCCAAAAATACGGCCATTACCTATTTTGACAAACGCATTAACATTGTAGATACTCCCGGCCACGCCGATTTTGGCGGCGAGGTGGAACGGATTTTGGGTATGGTAGACGGTGCGCTGCTGATTGTGGACTCCGTGGAAGGCCCCATGCCTCAGACCCGCTTTGTGCTCCGTAAGGCCCTCGAGCAAAAACTCAAGGTCATGGTAGTCGTTAATAAATTGGACCGCGAATTTGCCCGTCCTGAGGCGGTTATTGATGAAGTGCTGGATCTCTTTTTAGAACTGGGCGCTGACGAAGACCAGTGTGATTTCCCTTACGTATACGCCTCTGCCATTCAGGGCTATGCCACCGAAGACCACACCAACTTGACCGACAATATGCAGGCACTCTTTGAGCTGATTGTGAATGAAGTCCCCTCTCCAGACGTCAATCCAGAAGGCCCCTTCCGCATGCAGGTCACTAATATTGATTACGATGAGTACATTGGTCATATTGGCATCGGACGTTTATTACAGGGCTCTGTCAAAGTCAACGATCGGATTTCTATTGTGGATCGGGACGGTGACAGTCGTATTGTAAATCTGGGCAA
>CAYFGW010000099.1:0-16210 GCA_964342365.1 uncultured Candidatus Sericytochromatia bacterium
CAGTTTCAGGGTGTCTTTACAGGAAATTTCCAGCGGCTGACGGTCTCCGCCCCGGGCCAGGGTTTCGGGGCGTAAATCCGCATAAATGTAGTTTTTGCGGGCAGCATTGCAGGTGCGCTTTTTTTCTGCTTGCCATACGGTGCGGGTTTTGAAAAAGTAGAGCACGTCCCCCGAGAGCTTGTAAATATAGCCAGCATAGGCCAGAAGGCCCAGGATAATCAGACAGCTCAGCGCGGTGGTGATCCTGCGGTTTTTACGAGACATGGTGGCTCCTCCATCGTTTCAGGTATTTTTGCAGCGAAAAGCCCAGCTGTTTGGTGAATGCTTTTGCCCGCTGTTGCTGAACGGGGGTGACTTCCAGCGGGCCGTGGGCGCCAAAAACCAGCCAGTTTTGATCCGGGGTACTACAACTGCCCACGTGTGCAAAGCTCTGCGTCATTTGTGTCAGGCGGTGGGCGTGTTCCTCAGCGGTGTCCCGCCAACAGTTCATCACAAAAACGCCTTCGGGTTTCAGGTGCTCAGCACAGGTCCGTAAAAACGCTGAACGGGTTTGTTGTTCGTGCATGCCCGTGGACACATATAAATCACTCAAAATCAGGTCATACTTTTGTGAGGTTGTGGTTAAGTAGGCCCCGGCTTCTGTACGGTGAAGCTTCAGGCGTTTACTGTGCGGCAGGCCAAAAAAACGCTGCGCCACGTCAATGACCACCGGGTGCTGTTCTACTGCGTCGATCTTGCTTTTGAAATGATGGTGTAAGCAACTGACGAGACTGCCTGCTCCGAGTCCCAGAACCAGCACCCGCCGGGGCTGAGGTGACCACAACAGCGCAAGCAACATGGCCTGGGTATAATCAAAAAGCAATACTTCTGGTGCGCCTTTTACTCCGGCACTTTGTTCATTACCGGGGCCAAAAGAAAGCACCCGCTTTTCGCCCAGTTCCAGTACCCGGATCAGACCTTGCGGGTCCTCGTGTTCAAAAATAAGGTGGCCGCCGTAACTCATGGTTCGTGTTTCTCTGTGTTTCTCTGCCGCATGTCTTGCAGAGCCTGCTGCCGTTTTCGGTCTTTTTGCCATAGCTCCTGATGGGCGTGGTGTTGCTGAAGGGAAGTGTAGTATAACTGTTGAGTTTGTGTAGCGGGGGATTCGGTGCCCAGCTGAATCCGAAGGGCCTCGCAAAGCTCACGGACCCAGGCCACACATAAATGTTCAGACACCAGCAGATCCTGGACGCCGTAAGCTGAAAAGCGTTGTAAAACCTCTTTGAGGGCTTCTGATGGGGTGTCCTCTGGCGATAGAAAGGGACTTTGTGCCGCCAGTCCCTTCAGGGTGTGAGCCAGCAGTTCCGGCCAGTGATAGTGCGTCGGAGGCAGTTGGCGCAGATGATCTATCCAGGCTTTTTCGGTGTCTAAAACCATTGTGCCAGCGCTTCTAAATGGTTCAGGGTTTTGAAGTGCCAGTGAGGCAAGGTTTTTTGTAAATGGTGCACACTGGCGCGACGCTGGGCCGCATTGAGCGGTGTATCCAAGACACAAAAGACGCGCGTTTGTGCGGCCCATTCATCCAGAACGCGGTGTTTTGCAGCGCTGAGCTGCTGTAGGGATTGCATGCCCCCCAGATCCGATAAAATGACGTGAAGAGCATTGGGACGGGTTTTTTTAGAGGTGTTCTGCCAATGTTCCAGCGGCAGGCGCGTGGCTCCCCGGGGCTCCAGGAGCAGGGCGTTGAAGAGGGTGCCTTCATCTTCTGTCAGTGCCGTACTTACGGTGTGCTCTGCCCAGTTTATAACCTGAACCTTCCAGCGGGACTTCAGAGCTGAAAGCATCAGCACCGTTCCTGCGACCACCAGCAGCGCGTTGTGTTTTCGGGGGTTGATCATGGAGCGAGAGCTGTCCAGGTAGAGAAAGAGCGCGGGTGTACTCGGATCTTCACGGCCTTCTTCAACTTCGTATTCCTGCTGCAGCGTGGTAATACCCGGAACAATACGGGGGCTACGCACCAGCGATGCCTGCCAGTCCAGTTGTTGAATGGGAGCGTCCACGGACCAGCGGTCTAAAAGTGCGGTATGGGGAGCGGTACTATGTATTGGCTGTGAGAAGGTAAACAGGTGGGGCCAGGCCCACGCGCGGTAATACCGAGTCACCAGCGGCTGTGCAGCATACTCCGGCAGGAGCGTGGCCAATTCCTCAGGAGACAGGCCGTGTGTTACCGATGCAGGAGAGGCATCAGGCGGATGTGGAGCAGTATGTCGCTCTTTTTCTGTGGCCCGGCGGCGGGTATTGGCCAGAGCTTCGGGGTCAAGATTGAGATCAAGGGCGGAGCCGAGAGCTTTGTTAACGAACATGACCAATTGTTCGGTAGGAGTAAGTGATGTGGGCAGGCCGTGTCTGAGAAAGTGCGGCAGCAGGTAGAGTAACTGGTTTCGCGAACGCTGGAGCGGCGTGATAATCACGGGACCGTAGCTGTCCGGAGCAAGCTGTCGGGCGCACAGGGCGGCTGAGGCTTCCTCCAGGGATGAGGGCTCTTGATCACATACGCGTCCGGGGGCCAATCGCCACAGATGCTCGTACAGACGCTGCCACCAGAGCGGCAGCGGTTGCGTACGGAGATGTTCCAGGATCTCTTCTTGCTTCGCTGTGTGGTTTCCTGCAACGGTGTCCTGATGGGCGCAGAGCTTTAAAAACAAGTCCACACAGGTTTCTGCGGTGTATTCAGGCAGTGCCTGAGCCCGATGGTATTTACAAAACACACGGGCGTGCAAAAGCAGGTCCGCATGAGCCCGCTGAACTAGCTTTGCTGGAACAGCGGGCAAAGCCAGTTCAGCGGACGGTGGTAATGTCAAAGCCTCAGGACAACAGGGCTTCGGTGTCGCCGCTCAGTTCTCGCAGCGGAGCCGCACCCCGATAAGCTTCTAAAGACAGTCTGGCGGTCTGGTAATAAAAGTCGTCATTGCCAAACATCACTTTCATCACTTCCACCGGTTTCACACTGTCAGGGCCAGCAATTTGCAGGTGCATGCGCAAATACATGAGCTTCTCTTGCGGTTGCTCCCAGCCGAGTTCGTCCAGATAAGGTTGAATTTGAGCGGTGTTCACCCGTTCCAAATCGCCAATGAGCGGACGAATATCCACTTCGCGGGTGCGCTCTTTGCGGGTGCGTTCGACCACCAGGTCTTCGCTGGCCAGTAGGGTGTCGATACGCTGGTCAATGACGTCGTCCAGACGAGATTCTCGCACCTGGCACAGATTCATGAGCACATCTTCAGAAATACCCACAAGCCACGTGGCACCGTTAATGAGTTTGGTCAGGCTCTTTTGGCCCGTCTCAATTTTTTCTAAGGCCATAAACTGCATGCCTTCGGGACATACCTTGTTCAGAGCAGGCAGCATGGCGGCCGGATCTAAATCGTCCACCAGCTTAAATTCCAGCATTTCGCCAAAACTAGGAATACCCAGACTGAGAGCGGGGCCAAAGGTCATGACCGGCTTGGGATGATAACCCTGAGAGTAAAAGGCGTTAAAACCCGCCCGCCGCACAATGCGGGGCAGGGTACGAATCAAATCGCTGTGGGCCAGATATTGAGAGCGGTGCAGCTTGGTGTAAACCGCGCGGTACACCACGGCTTCACCCTGTTCAAATTTTTCTAACTTGGGTTTACGCAGTTCGCCCACGGCGGGGTCCGGCAGCACAAAAGGGCGCTCTTCAGCGTGCAGTTTGAGCAGGTATTCCTTGCGTTCGTCCCGCATCAGCTTCATATCGCAGGTGACACCACAGCTATAGCACACCAGGCGGCGCTGGTCTTCATCGTGATCCTGCACATTGGTGTGGTGCACTTTTGCCCGGAACGGCTTGCCACAGGGCGGTGACAGACGGTCTTTTAAAGCTCTTTTGTACTCTTGTTTTAAAAACTTGAGTTCCACGCCCACTTCAATATGGCCCCAGGGCAATTTGGAATCTAAGGGAATGGTGCGGAAATAGGTGTATTTGTCCATGCCCAGTTCTTCCATGGTGTCCATCCAGAGCTGGAAGTTCATCAACTGACTCCAGCCGTCAAAGCGTGCGCCTTTTTTCCATACCGTCTCAATCAGCTGACCCACCTTGCGATCGCCCCGGGACACAATGCCCTCTAAGTGGCTGATTAAAGCTTCGTGCCACTTAAAGCCCACCCGGTATTCCTTGGACAGTTTCAGCAACATTTGCTGTTTGCGCTTCATTTCGTCCAGATCGTCCATCTGACACCATTGAAAAGGCGTATGAGGTTTGGGCACAAAGGAAGACACCGACGCGGTGACGTTGATCATGCGCCAGCGTTTGTAATACTGCTTGGCCACGTCCAGCATGCGATTGGCGGTGTGCATAATGCCTGACACATCTTCATCGGTTTCTGTGGGCAGACCAATCATGAAGTACAGCTTCATTTTGCGCCAGCCCCTTGAAAAAATATTGTGGGCGGACTGGGCAATGTCTTCTTCGGTAATGTTTTTGTTGATCACATCGCGCATACGCTGGGTGCCCGCTTCGGGAGCAAAGGTCAGGCTGGTATTGCGCACGTCTGAAATTTCGTCCAATAAATCTCCGCTCAACCCGTAGGCCCGCAGTGACGATACCGACAGCGAGACGCGTTTTTCTTTCAGACGTTTCATGAGCTGGCGCACCAGGGGGGACACACAGCTAAAGTCCGCTGTGGACAGTGCCGTCAGGCTGCTTTCGTTATACCCGGCGGTATCAATGCTTTTGAGCACGTTATCAATAATTTGTTCAGGGTCTCTTTCGCGTACGGGCCGATAAATCATGCCCGCCTGACAAAAACGACAACCTTCGGTACAACCCCGGGCAATTTCCATGGTGGTGCGGTCAAAGACGGCTTCGGTGGTGGCCACGGGAGAGTCGTAAGGGTAGGGGTAGTCGTTGATGTTTTCTACGGTGGTGCGTTTGATTTGCACCGGAATGCCTTCGTGTTTGGCCCCTTTGATGACCGTGAATCCCGTAAAATCTTCTTCTTCGGTGTCATAAAGGGCCGGGCAGTACACCCCACCCAGTTTGGCCAGGGCAATTAAAATGTCGGTTTTGCTGGCTCCGGCCTCGCGCATTGCTACGTAGGTGCGGCTAATTTGCGGGAAAATTTCTTCTCCATCGCCGATCACAAAGGCATCAATGAAGCCTGACATGGGTTCGGGATTCACCGCACAGGGCCCCCCTGCAATGATCAGCGGATAGCTCAGGTCTCTGTCTTCGGAGCGCACGGGAATGCTGCAAAGATCCAGCATATTAAGCACGTTGGTGTAGGTCATTTCATACTGAAGCGAAAAGCCCACCACGTCAAATTCTGCCAGAGACTTTGCACTCTCCATGGTGTATAGCGGCAGCTTGCGTTTTCTTAACTCGGCTTCCATGTCTACCCAGGGGCAGTAGACGCGCTCTGCTAAAATATCTTCTTTTTTATTGAGAATGGAATACAAAATCTTCATGCCCATGTGGGACATGCCAATTTCGTAAATATCTGGAAAAGCAATGGCCACCTTAACCGGGGTGGTTTCCCAGTCTTTTTTGATGGACAAATACTCACCGCCGAGGTAGCGGGCGGGCTTTTCTACGTTCTGGACAAACGCGGCATAAGGATGGGGCTGGTGTGAAGTGGGGACTTGGGACATGGAAAAATCTCCGAACTAAAGGCTTAGACTCATTATATCGCTTTGGTGAACAATTATTAAGACTTTGTTAATCAACTTCAGCAAAACTTACGTCATGATCGCCTCCACTTGTTCTATGGGCTGACCAGGAGCTGAGTTGTCATTACAGGTCATCACGCTATACTCTGACAGGGAGGAGTGATGTATGCAAAACGGTGTTCTTATTCTTGATTTTGGTTCTCAGTACAATCAGTTGATTGCCCGGCGCGTGCGAGAAATGGGGGTTTACGCTGAAATTCTGCCTTATTCTACGCCCGTGGCAGAACTGCGGGCCCGCCAGCCTGTGGGATTGATTCTTTCGGGAGGACCGGCCTCTGTGTACGCAGACGATGCCCCTTTACCTGACGGTGGCGTGATGGAAATGGACGTGCCCATTCTCGGTATTTGCTACGGCATGCAGTTTATAACTCAGTATTACGGGGGCAAAGTCGAGCCTGCTCGCAAGCGAGAATTCGGTAAAGCCAGTATGACTCTCGATGTACCGGAAGCTCTGCTCTTAAAAGATATTCCCGAAGGCTCTCAGGTGTGGATGAGCCACGGGGATCATGTGAGTCAACTGCCCGTGGGCTTCAAAGTACAGGCCCGCTCAGAAAACGCCATTGCCCTGATGGCCCGCGAAAGTCAGCAGCGTTTTGGAGTGCAGTTTCACCCAGAGGTGAGCCATAGTAAAGACGGAGTGCGCTTTCTGCGCAATTTTGTTTTTGAAGTGTGTGGCGCACAAAAGAACTGGTCTTTAAGCTCGTATATTGATACCACCGTGGCGGCCATTCGTGAAAAGGTGGGGTCACAGCGCGTGGTGCTGGGCCTTTCTGGCGGCGTTGACTCTTCGGTCACCGCCATGTTAATTCACAAAGCTATTGGTGACCAGCTCACCTGCTTATTTGTGGACAATGGCTTGCTCCGGCTCAACGAAGCACAGCAGGTCATGGACACCTACGGCGAACACTTTCAGATGAATATTCAACGTATCGATGCCAGAGATACTTTTTTAGGCGCTCTTGAAGGGGTTACCGACCCTGAACAAAAGCGCAAAGCCATTGGGAAAGCTTTTATTGATGTGTTTCAGGCGGAAGCGGAAAAACTGGAAGACGTGGCTTTCTTAGCACAGGGGACAATTTACCCCGATGTGATTGAATCACAGTCTGTGAAGGGTCCTTCGGCAACGATTAAGTCCCATCATAATGTGGGTGGATTGCCGGACACGCTGAATCTGAAGTTGGTTGAGCCCCTGCGAGAATTATTCAAAGACGAGGTGCGCCGGGTAGGTCGCGAATTGGGTATTCCCGCCCGCATGTTGGATCGGCACCCTTTTCCAGGGCCTGGACTGGGCATTCGAATTCTGGGAGAAGTGACCCACGAAAAAGCAGAACTTCTGCGGTTGGCGGACGCCATATTTATTGAAGAACTCGAACATTCGGGCTGGTATGACAAAGTGGATCAGGCTTTTGTGGCCCTGTTACCGGTGAAGTCCGTGGGAGTCATGGGAGACGAGCGCACCTACGAATACACGGCGGTGGTACGCAGCGTGAACACGCAGGACTTTATGACTGCCACCTGGTCTCGCTTGCCCTACGAACTTTTGGAAAAGGTGTCAGGGCGTATCATTAACGAAGTGCGAGGCATTAATCGGGTGACCTACGATATTTCTTCAAAGCCTCCTGCCACTGTGGAATGGGAATAAGAGGAATAACACATGATAGATGATTTAAACGGAAAAATTATTGCGGAAGCCATCACCTTTGATGATGTATTGCTTGTGCCTGCCTATTCTGAAGTTCTGCCCCATGAGGTGAGCCTCAGGACCCGCCTGACAGAAACCCTTGAACTGCGTATTCCCTTTCTTTCAGCGGCCATGGATACCGTTACAGAAGCCGCTCTGGCCATAGAAATGGCACAACTGGGCGGGCTGGGCTTTATTCACAAAAATTTGTCCATCGCTGCTCAGGCAGAAGCCGTAGAAGCGGTTAAAGCCCAAACCCCTGAGGCAGATGCCTGCGTAGATACACAGGGACGCTTACGGGTGGGAGCTGCTGTGGGAGCCGGTGAACAGGCCCTCGTGCGGGCCAGTGCCCTGGTGCAGGCTGGCGTAGATATTATTACGGTGGATTCAGCTCACGGTCATGCCAGGGGCGTGATTGAGGCCGTTGAGCGTATTCGCGAGCGCTTTTCCGATGTACAACTTGTGGGGGGAAATATTGTGACCGCAGATGCAGCCCACGCTCTCGTTACCGCCGGAGCCAACGCGGTGAAAGTGGGCGTGGGTCCGGGGTCTATTTGCACCACCCGTGTGGTGGCGGGAGTGGGTATGCCTCAACTGTCCGCCATCAACGCAGTGGCACAGTACGCTCAGGCGCACGGCATCGGGGTGATTGCCGACGGAGGCATCAAATATTCCGGTGATGTGGTCAAAGCTCTGGCTGCTGGTGCCGATTGTGTCATGGCCGGAGGTCTTTTTGCGGGCACGGACGTATCGCCGGGAGAGGTGTTTGAAGATCAGAATGGCCAACGCTTTAAAATTTATGTGGGCATGGGTTCTCTGGCTGCCATGGAGCGGGGGTCCAAAGATCGTTATTTTCAGTTGGACGCCGCCAAACTTGTGCCCGAAGGCATTGAGGGTCGCGTTCCCTATAAAGGAGCACTCGTAGACGTGATTTTTCAGCTCTGTGGCGGGTTGCGTTCAGGCATGGGGTATTGCGGAGCTCCCGATATTCCAACCCTCAAAAAAGAAGGGCGTTTCGTAAAAATAACCGCTGCGGGCCTGAAAGAAAGCCATCCTCATGATGTAACGCTCACAAAGTCTGCTCCCAATTACCGGGATTAATTACCAAATGTTAACCTCCTGTTAGTTTTTGCTTAATGTTTACATGTATTCTAAATAGCTATATTATGCTATGATTTTGACTATATAACGTAGAATGTAGATCATCATGAATATCCAAGCCGCCGGTTCTCCATCTGTTCATCTTTCTGGTCCCGTGACCCCTTTAAAATCCGTGGAAGCCCGCCACGCTTCTGCGTCCCACGATTCTATGTCTCTGGGAGAAACACAGGGCGTGGGCTCGCACGGAGACCATCTTGCTTTATCAGAGGATGTGTCTGCTGCCCACCACCCGCTGGCCACACCGCTTAAAATTCTTGCGGTACACGGCGGCGTGATGGCTCTTGAGCAGGGAGCACACTATGCCCTCAACCGCCTCCCGCACAAAAAAGAAGGAGTTACCACCCGCGCTGGATCTGGTCCCATGCAAACGGTGGGAGCCGTCGCAGGGGCTGCGGCATCAGGCTACCTGGCGTATACGGCCTTTGAGCATGCCAGACACGCTGCGGACGCCGGTCATCATAAAGCCGCTGCTGCTTATGCGTTATCCGGCATTTTAGACGCCGGGTTGGCGGTTGCCAATACCCTTTCCGCTGTGAAAATGTCCTCAGGCGTGAGTATGGGTACCAGTCTTGGGGTGGGGGCTGCGGCTACCGTTGCTTCCATGTGGGCTGCAGACATAGAGCAAAAAGAAGCTGCGGCCCATTGATGAAACCCTTACTGGCTTTACTCGTACTCTGCGGTTTAGTGGCCGGGGGCTATGTGTACTTTCAAAACAACCAGTTGGACAAAGTTCCTCTGGGAACCCTGCTGTCTTCTGATAGTCAGGACATGGTCAAGATAGCGCTGAGCTTCATGGAAGACATTCGCTATAAAGATTTTGATGCCAGTGCCGCCTACAGTTTGCCCGAACAGCGAGACAAGTACGATCTGCCCGCTCTTGTGGAGGGCCTGTTCAAAGTCAAACCAGAATTTCTAGATATTCAAAAGTATGAAGTGCTTACCATGGATATGGATTCTAGCGGAAAGCGCGCCCGGGTGCATATGAAAGCCGACGTCAAACTGCTCAATACCAACGAGCTAAAAGAACCCGAGCTGATACTCTACTTCAAAAAACAAGAGGGTCAGTGGTATATGGATTATGCGTCTTCTATTGGCGGACGCAAGTAGTCACCGCGTTCACAACTGGGGACCGTGTTCAGGAGCGATTGGCACAGCCCGTGTAGGTAGAGCCTCTGAATCTGACTTCAGCTTTGTGACTATAGGTGGCACCCTCGTGCTGACAGCTTTCCGTGGTCAATGTGACGCTGAGTTTATCTTCATCGGGGGTGCGAAAACCAAAACTGTACTTGAAGGTGTTACCCGCTTCGGTAGGGGCGCTGTAGGCTAATGTTTCTACAATAGGAAATTCGCCTTCGTTGGTTTTGAAAAACACGTCGCCACTGCGTGTGCTTTTCAATTGCCAGGGGGGAGTGGTCCCTGTGGCCACAAAGTCTGTATCAAAGCAATGGGTTTTCATGAGCCAGGGTTCTAACAGACGCACTGATTTTACGGTAATCGCTTTATCGTAGTCGGCGGCAAAGCTGTCACGATCGTCTTTGGGCGCGGGGCCAATATCGCCTTCCACTTCCACATAAACAGGCTCTAATTCCATAAAGCCCTGTACGGCAAATCCTTTTTCCAGGCCTTTTTCAGGGGTGTCAATGACCCAAATTTCTTCGTCACCATTGCAGGCTTTGAAGGTTTGAAAGCCTTCGCCGTAAACGTAAATACCTTTGTGCACGGTTTTACTGACAGGCGTTTTGCTGGCCAGGGCCGTATTGGGAGCTTTGGTAGCCTCTGTGGACGGTGATGGGGTTTTTAGTGTGGTTTCGGTGGTTGTTTCCGTTGTGGTGCTTGTGTTCTCCGTGCTTTCGTTATTGGATGGGCAGGCGCTCAGACTGCCCAGCAGCAGGAATACGGGAAAGAGTCGACGTGCGTTTTTTTTAAGGGATGTCAGGTGAGTTGTTAAGTTGTAAGGGTGCGCCATTTGCTAAGGAGTGCCTCTTGTTCTGGAGTTTTGGCAAGAGGCTGTAAAGTATCGCTACAGAGGGACAGATGCATACCGGCGGTCATGGCATCGCCACCAAATTCATGGGCTTTTAAAAACTCGGCGTGCTCATCCACAATCACAAACAGGCGGGCATCACAGGCGGGTTTGGTGGCAATTTGAGAGTTTTTAAAGTAATTGACATAAATGTCTAACGCTTTTTGTATTTTTTCAAAACTCAAATCTTCGTAAGTGTCTACCCGCACTGCGGATTCAATAGCTTTGAGCACCTTAACGATGGTATTGGTGGCCTCTTGTTCGGTTTCAAGATCTTTCAGGGCCTGCTCCTGATCTGTTTTGATCTTGTTTTTGCTGTATTTCATATAAATGGAAGATTGAATGGCATTGTACGTGATGCGCACAATAAAATATTCACCGTTTTTAAGGGCAGCGTTGATGGTGTCACGGCTTCTCTGGATTTCGGTATCAAAGAGCTGTACCGTCATATTGTCCAGGGTTTTTTGGATCACACCATAGCGTTGCAGTTGATCCATGTTCATGTTAAAACTGTGCTGCACAAAGCTAGCCTCAGCTTCGGCGGTGGCCGTGCTCAGGTGGCGGGTAATGTCGTCAATGCCAATTTCCTGGCGCATATACTGATCACAGTAATAGCCGAACTCAACGCATTTCTGGTTGAATTCGTCAAGAAAATTTTCAATTATTGACGGGTCAACAGGCTGTTGACTCCCAGGTAATCCTTCAATCATCATGTGCCCAGTCTTGCTGCTCGCTTCAACTTCCGATCGTCGCCTACATTCCTAGTGTAACCCAAGAACGCGATCATTAAAAGGATCTGCGACGTTATTTAAGCATCTTAACCAATTATACAATGGGTTGCAAATGCAGGTATCACAAATATGTTATTATCCGCTATTATGTCACAACCCACTTTCTTTTTAATTGACGGTCATGCACTGGCCTACCGCGCATATTTCGGCATGAAGGCCCGTCGTTTTCAAACCCGCCAGGGGATTCCCACGGGAGCTGTTTTTGGCTTCACCCGCATTTTATTTGAGCTGATTCGCCGGGAGCAACCCCATTATCTGGTGGTGTGCTTCGATACCAAAGACCCCACCCATCGCCATGAGGCCTTTGAAGAATACAAAGGGCACCGTAAACCCGCACCCGATGATCTGGTACTGCAATTTCCGTACATTCAAAAAATGGTAGAAGTACTGGGTATTCCCATTTACCGCCAGTCGGGTTATGAAGCCGACGATCTGCTTGGCACACTGGCTTGCAAAGCCTCTCAAAAAAACTATGCGGTGCGAATTCTTACCGGTGACAGAGACCTCTTTCAACTCATCGACGACCAGATTCGTATTCTGATCCCTTCTCGTGATGCCAGTGGGTATGACAGTTTTGGGGCTGAAGAGGTGGTGGCCAAATACGGCTATACCCCGGAACAGGTGGTAGATTTTAAAGCCCTGGCCGGTGACAGCTCCGATAACATTCCCGGTGTCAAAGGCATTGGAGAAAAAAGTGCTCTGAGTCTGCTGGCCGAACACAAAACCCTGGCCGGTATTTACGAGGTTCTGGACAATGACCCCGATAGCATTCCTTCTAAATGGACAAAAAAACTCACCGAGGGCCGCGAAAACGCCTTTTTAAGTCAAAAGCTGGCTACCATTGTGACAGATATGCCCGTAGAAATGGAGCCCGATAGTGCCAAACTGGGTGAAGCCAACGTGCCCGAACTGCTGGAACTGATGCAAACGCTGGAGTTTAACCGTTTGCAAAAAGAATTGCCCACCGTTCTCAAAAATTTTGAACCCGCTGAAGCAGAAGCTGATAGCGTGGAAACGCTAGAAACCCTCACCCAGCAGCAGGTGCTTCGCCCTGAGGTCACCATTGTCAGTGACCTGGATGCCCTCAAACAGCTCACCCAAGATTTACAGGAACAGCCCTTTGCTTTTGATACCGAAACCACCGGCCTGGACACTCTCAACACGGATCTTGTGGGTATTTCCTTTGCCTTTGAAAAAGATGGAAAAGAACAGTCTTTTTACGTACCTACCGGGCACCGTTTGCTAACGGATCTTGAATTTGTCATTGAACCAGAGCAGGCGCTGGAGGTCTTGCGGCCCGCGCTGGAAAATCCAGAGGTCTCCAAGGTGGCCCACAACGCTAAGTTTGATGCCAACGTCCTCAGTCAATACGGCGTGGCTGTGGCCGGGCTCAGTGATGACACCATGATCCTCGACTATATTCTTTACCCCGAAAGCCAGCATGGACTCAAGGAAATGACGCTGAGTCATTTAAATCTGGAAATGCAGCCGATTAAAGAGCTCATTGGAACCGGCCGCAAAAAAATCACTATGGACCAGGTGGCTGTGAGTGACGCGGCACCTTATGCTGCGGCGGATGCGGTGGCCACTTTGCGTTTGCTCAAAAAATTGCGCAAGGAACTTGAACAGCCTGAATACGAAAAGCTGAAAACTCTGTATGAAGACATCGAAATTCCGGTGATGCGGGTGTTGTTGGCCTTAGAACAAAAGGGCATTTTGTTAGACACTCCGTTTTTGAGCGAGCTTTCTGACACTCTGGATTTTGACCTCAAAGCCATTGAGTCTGAAGTGATGGCCAAAGCCGGAGAAACCTTTAATCTAAACTCGACTCAGCAGCTGAGCCGAATTTTGTTTGAAGTCATGAATATGCCCACCAAAGGTATCAAAAAAAATAAAAGCGGGGCCTATTCCACCGACGTTAAAACCCTTGAAAAACTCAGCGCCAATTACCCTATTGCGGAAAAAATTCTGGAATACCGCCAGCTAGCCAAGCTCAAAAGCACTTACGTGGACGCCATGCCGCAACTGGTGAACCCCCGCACCCAACGACTGCACACCACCTTTAACCAGACCGTGGTGGCCACGGGGCGTTTGTCCTCCAGTGATCCCAACCTGCAAAATATTCCCGTGCGTACGGAACTCGGACGCAAAATGCGCAAGGCCTTTATTGCCAAACCTGAACATGTGCTGGTGAGCTGTGACTACTCTCAGGTGGAGCTGCGTCTGCTGGCTCATTTTTCCCAGGACAGGGCTTTTATGCAGGCCTTTAAAGGCGATCTGGATATTCATACCCAGACCGCTAAAGACATTTTTGAGCTGGAGCGTCTGGAGGATGTCACTCCTGAGCAGCGGCGGGTGGCAAAAACCACTAACTTTGGTATTGTGTATGGCCAGACGGCCTTTGGGCTGAGTCGCACTCTCAATATCAGTAACGGCGAAGCCAAAACGATTATTGATCGCTTTAAGAGCGAATACCCCGGAATTGAAGCGTATATGAACACTACCCTGGAACAGGCGCGCGAAAAAGGCTACGTGGAAACGCTCTTTCAGCGTCGCCGCACCTTTGATAATATCAATCACCCCAACCGCAACTTGCGAGAGTTCAGCGAACGGGCCGCCGTTAACGCTCCTATTCAGGGCAGCGCTTCGGATTTGATTAAACTGGCCATGATTCGCATTCAGCGATGGATTGAATCAGAAAAGCTACCCATTTCCATGCTTTTGCAGGTGCACGATGAACTGGTGTTTGAAGTGCCCGAAAACCACCTCAATGACTATTTGCCCGAGATTTTACGGCAGATGGAGCAGGTGCACGAACTGCGGGTGCCTTTGAAAGTAGATGCCCACAGCGGTAAAAATTGGATGGAAGCCAAATAGAGAGTATACTGACCTCTGGGCACTTTACAACCCGACTTGACATATCCATGCAGACTCGGGCTATCCAGAAGTGTTCATGGTGCAAGCTCATCCCTTGCCTGATGTTTAGGGAACATCTTTAACGGTTTATCGGCCCGTGCTATAGCCAATGGCACGCTCTGCAGGTTAAGACCTCCGCTGCAACGGTTGGCACGGGTCGGTAGGCCTTTAAGAACATGCCCACGTGGGAGGAACCGGTGGAAGAGGTATTGAGAACTTTATTCAGGGCTTTTTTGGTGCTGACCGTGTTCAGCTGCTTGTGGGTGTGGCTCTGGCTCAAATGGAAACAGCGCAAGTCTTATGGTGTGGTAAATGAGGGATATCAGGGCCTTAAATACACCGATGGTAAATTTATAGAATTGCTGGCACCGGGGCGTTATCAACTACGTACCGACAGAGAATACATTCGCCCTGTTTTTATGGGGCAGCACTATGTGAGTGTGCCCGGTCAAGACATTCTCACCGCGGAACAGGCGCAAATTAAAGTGAGCCTGCTTTTGTCCTATGCTATTAACGATCCCGTGCGGGCCATGCATGAAGTGGAAGACGTTAAACAGGTCTTGTACTGGCAGGCTCAGCTTGCACTGCGAGAAGCGGTTTTGAATACCTCTCTGGATGACTGTTTGCAAAATCCTCTGGGTTTACAAGAGAAAATTTTGCCCGCACTTCGGGAGCAGATGCAGGGTAAGGGCCTTGGTATCAGCAGCGTGGCTCTCAAGGATATTATGTTATCAGGGGAGCTGAAACGGGCTTATAACAAGGTGCTACTTGCCCAAAAAGAAGCTCAGGCCAGCATTGAAAAAGCTCGGGGAGAACAGGCCACCCTGCGCAGTCTGTCTAACGCGGCCCGCCAGCTTCATAAAAACCCTGCTTTGCAGCAGCTACGCTGGCTACATACCTTTGAAAATAGCAAAACACCTCATACGGTGCACTTGCATTTAGACAATATAGATAATACTGACTCCAGTTCCTGAGCGTTTATGCTGTTTAATTCCCTTGAATTTGGGTTGTTTGCCCTTGTTTTCTTCTTTGTTTATTTTCTGGTATACCGGTGGTCGAGAGTTCGTTCTTTATGGATTCTGGCATGTTCTTTATTTTTTTACGGGTGGTGGAGTTGGTGGTATCTGCTTTTGCTCTTGCTAAGTGGTGGTATTGATTTCTGCAGCGGACTTTATATCTATGCCTACCCCCGTCACAAAAAGTGGGCTTTATACCTCTCTCTGACTTCCAATCTCGGTTTGCTTTTTCTGTTTAAATATCTGGACTGGGTTGTCAATGTCATCAACAATTATCTTCTGTTGTTCTCTGGTCAGTCTGATTTGCTCCGTACGCCCGCTGCTTTTGCTTTACTGCCTGTGGGAATTAGTTTTTATACCTTTCAGTCCATGAGCTATACCTTAGACATTTACCGCCAGAAGTTAAAGCCAACTCGCTCTCCAATCCTCTTTTTTACCTATCTGGCGATGTTTCCTCAACTGGTGGCAGGGCCTATTGTCAGGGCAAAAGTGCTTCTTGAAGATCTCAGGCAACCTTCGTGGGACTACTCAAGTGCTTACGCTGGCTTACGCAGAGTCGCTTTTGGTTTGTTTAAAAAAGTGGTGATTGCAGATACGCTATCAACCTTTGTGGACCACGCATTTTCCGGCTCCTATCATGCGGGAGGTTTCTTTTTTTGGTGGGCGGCTACTTTGGCCTTTGCCGTACAAATTTACTGCGATTTCAGCGGTTATAGCGATATCGCTATTGGTCTGGCACTCTGGATGGGAGTTAAATTTCCAGAAAACTTCAACCATCCTTACCTGGCTAAATCTTTGAAAGATTTCTGGGGACGTTGGCACATTTCGCTTTCAACCTGGTTTAGAGACTATGTTTACATTCCTCTGGGAGGAAACAAAGGTTCGGAAAAACGGG
>CAYFGW010000100.1:0-16193 GCA_964342365.1 uncultured Candidatus Sericytochromatia bacterium
TAACGTATCTTTGAGAGGTATAAGCATGAATCATTGCAACTTCACGATATAGTGCATGCAGATAGGGTTCAATAACTTCTTTTTTACGGGAAATCTGAGTATTGCAACCGCAGTACCAACACAGGCTCTGGCAAAAGGGCAGATGAACATAGAGCGCCAGAGCGGACTTCGACGTTTTATTATTGTCTACCAAAATTTTTTTGGCATCTTCAGACCCAAAATCCTGATGCCACATGGGAGCTGTGGGATAAGACGTATAACGGGGCCCTGCTTTTGCGTACTTGTCCAAAAGCGCTCTGGGAATATGATAGTTTTTGGCTGTGGTCATGTTTCTACCTCTGTTAAGCATTAGTTTCAGTTTAAAAGAGGTACATAATATTGTCCTTGAGACAGGCGGGAAGCAAAACTTGTTTTAGATCAAGTAAAATCGAATAAATTTCTAAGAAAATTTCAAAAAGTGGTAACCTTATTGCTCGGAGCACGTTTATAAGAGTAGAAAGACAAAAATCATGACAGCTACATCTACTCCACAACAGCCCACCGACGAACAGCTCATGCTTCGGGTTATCGAAGGTGATCCGATCGCTTTTCAGCGTCTGGTCCAGCGTTGGAAACACCCCCTGATTAACTATTTCTATCGTCAGGTCCATGGCCGCGAGGTGGCAGAGGACCTGGCACAAGAGGTATTTATTCGCCTCTGGAAAGCCAAAAAATATCACATCAGCGCCAAATTTTCCACCTGGCTCTATCGCATTGCTTATCATCAACTCGTGGATTATCACCGCAAGCATAAGCGCAACCTCTCGCCACATCTCCCTCTGAAGCATGGAAAAACGGTGACAGAGGTTCCCACCACTGAAGCTTCGCCTGAACAGCAGGCTCTTCTGAGAGAAAAACAAGAAAAAGTGATAACTGCTCTGCAAAAACTGAGTGCCAAACAACAACACCTGCTTATTTTAAGCAAATTTCAGGATTTGAAACACGCCGAAATAGCAGATATCATGGGCTGGCCCGTAAGCCGCGTTAAAGTCAGTGTGTTTCGCGCCCTGAAAAAACTCAATCAACATCTCAAAAAGGAGGCCTCTCATGAATCCTGAACAAGACGATTCTGAAATCACGCAGGCCTGGAGTGCCCTGGAAAGTCTGCCAGAAATCCCGGTATCCACAGATTTTGAAAAAAGACTGATGGAACGCGTAGAAGCTCTCGATCACCCCCCACTTCACCGCTGGCTAAGATTGATGGACGGTTTTATTGAGGGCCTGCACCTGCCGGCACTGGCGGTGCTGATTGCGTTGTTGTTCTGGATTCCCACCTCCACAACAACAACGCAACAGGTTTTAAAACTGCCAGAACGGCCCGAACGTGGCATTAGAGGGCCTTTCAAAGAACATCCACCGCCGATCAAAACCCGCGACATTCTCGAATTTATGATCAAAATATCAAGGAGTTAAAAAATGATGAAATGGATTAAAGCTTTATTTTACCTGACGTTTTTGTACACGGGACTCTCTCTCGCCAGTTCCATGAATGGGATTCACCTGGATTACCTTTTCAACCCTGGTGCCCTGTTATTTGTGCTCTCCGGATACGTTTTTATACTCGCCAGCTACTCGTTTTCTGAAGTATTTCAGGCCTTTGCCCAGGCCACGCTTTCCCATCCTGCGGCAGAGTCTTCACACCTTAGCCAGAATATTCTGCGAAGTATGGGCAATTACGGTTTGATGACGGCTGGAATCAGCGTGGTACTGGGTGCCGTTAATGCCCTCGCCAACCTGGACGACGTTTCACAATTGGGAGCTGCCCTTGCTGTTTCACTCATGCCCTTATTATGGGCCGTGGCTATCAAGTTCTTCGTGCTTGTACCGCTGCAAAACAATGTTCACCAGGAGATTTAAACCATGCGTTCTCTTTTTAGCTATATTTGCAGTCTGAGCTTATTTTACCTGGGACTGCAACAGATACCTTATCAGGATCCGTCTTTTTATCTTGACCGTGCCCTTGTGGTCTTCTTGTTTTTTACCTTTATGGGCAGTTTGTGCTTGTTTAAAGGTGAAGATTACCGCACGCTGTTTGATCTTCTTTTTCAACGAGAACTCCGGGAGCATGCGGCACAAAGACTTTGTGGGTTGCTAAAGACTTTCTGGAGCCTTTGCTTATACGGTTCCTTTGCTCTGGTATCCATGAGCACCATGGAGCTTTTGTACGCTGTGGACGACATGGCTCGGTTGGGAAATACCTTAGCCATTGTTATGTTGCTGCCTATGTATCTATTGGCTATTCGCTGGCTTCTCATAGAACCTCTGATACAAAGTCTTAGCAAACGTACGATGATCTAATAAAAAAGAGCGGTCTCTGTTTTGACCGCTCTTTTTTGTCATAGACAAATTTATTGTACGGAGAAACGCTTCTGAGTGCGGGCGCTCGTCCCTTTCAGGGTGGCAGTAATGACAGTGGAGCCACCGCGAGTCCGTGCGGTCACCACACCCTGAGCATTCACACTGATCTGCTCTGGCTGAGATGAAGAAAACTCAATGACAGCAGGGTTTAAAACCTGTCCTGTGGCATCTTGCACCTGCAGTGTTGTGCTCTGGCCACTGGCAGCAAAAATTTCTGTACCGGCTACAATGGTGAGTTGATCAGACTGCACGAGGGTAGGGCCGTTAGCAGGATTGCCGTTGGGCGTACTCAGCAGAGGGTTGTTGGTACCGGGAGCCGCACTGCGACTGTTGCAGGCGGTCAAACTGAGTGTGAGGGCCATGCCGGCCATGACAAGTTTAAACATGGGTAAAGATCCTTTTGTGTAATGCTTATATCATACCATTGCGGCGTGATTTTCTTCCACGCTTCTGAGATAATCTTCAAATTCCGTACGAAACTTCTTCATGTAAGAACGGGTAGGCATGGTAGCCGCAGCCGCCAGCGGGCACACCGTACGCATTTCCATGTTGCTAGCAATATCTTCAATCTTTTCGATTTCGCCACTTTCACCCAGACCGTTGAGCAGATTTTTCATGGTTTTATACAGCCAACCGGTGCCTTCTCGACAGGGAGAGCACTGCCCACAGGACTCATGACTGTAAAAGCGCAGCAGGTTCACCAGCACTTTTACCATGTCCGTCTGGTCGTTCATGACAATCACGCCCCCCGACCCGAGCATGGAGCCAGCGTCTGCGACACCTTCATAACAAAGCGTCAAGTCTTTGCATTCTTCAGGCAGAAGCACGGGGGTAGAAGATCCCCCGGGAATCACCGCTTTCAGGGCACCGCCCTTAACACCACCGGCTCTGTCATTGATCAATTCCATAATGGGAATCCCCAGTTCTTCTTCAAAAACGCCGGGATTGTTCACGTGGCCACTGACCCCATAAAGACGGGTACCGGGACTTTTTTCGGTGCCGAACTGCTTATAGGCTTCGCCACCGTTCTGGATAATCCAGGGAACATTAGCAATACTTTCCACGTTATTGATAATCGTGGGACAACCAAAGAGACCTGACACCGCCGGGAAAGGGGGTTTTAAGCGCGGATAGCCCCGCTTGCCTTCCAGAGACTCCAACAAGGCGGTTTCTTCACCACAAATATACGCTCCCGCTCCGCGATGCACCACCACATCCAGTTTAAAGCCGGTGCCCATGCAGTTTTCACCCAGAATGCCCGCATCGTAGGCTTCTTGTACCGCCTGGGACAAATGCAATTCTGGCAAATGGAACTCGCCACGAATGTAGATAAAAGCAGTGTGCACCCCCAGAGCAAAAGAGGAAATCATAACACCCTCAATCAGCATATGGGGATCCCACTCCATGATCTGGCGATCTTTAAAGGTGCCCGGTTCTGATTCGTCTGCATTGACACACAGGTAGCGAGGCACACCTTCAGGTTTGGCAAGAAAGCCCCATTTCACCCCCGTGGGAAAGCCGGCTCCGCCGCGACCGCGCAGCCCGGAGCTTTTGACTTCTTCAGTCACTTCATCAGGCTTCATTTCGCTCATAGCCTTTTTGGCGGTGTCATAACCGCCGTGGCTGCGATAAAAATCCAGTGTCCAGGCCTTGTCGACACCGAAGTAATTGGATAAGATTTTGGTTTTAAGCACTGGCATGGGCACGGGCCTCCTGACGTAAGTGTTCAATAAGTTCATCAACAGCTTCGGGAGTTAAATTTTCGTGATACTCCCGATTCACCTGGCACATGGGGGCCGTGCCACAAGAGGCCAGGCATTCCACACGACTGAGCGTAAAAAGGCCATCTTCAGAAGTTTCACCTGGTTTAATATTCAATTTTTTTTCTAAATGCTCCACAATTTCGTCAGCCCCGGCCAATTCACAGGACAGCGTATGGCACACCTGAAAATGATACTTGCCAATGGGGCTGGTGTTGTACATGGAATAAAAACCCACCACGCTGTAAACGGCCGTCACGGGAATCTCGAGCACATGGGCAATGTACTCCATGGCTTCCAGGGACACATAGCCATCTATTTCCTGGGCAATCCAGAGGCAGGTGAGTGTGGCCGCTTTTTTATGGGGGTATTTTGCCGCAGCGTCATGAAACTGCTGCTGCTGTTCAGGAGTGTATTCTTTCATTAGACTTCTTCTAAATGTTTTTCGTTTATGTTCATAATAAAACGAGATAGGGGCATTTGGCTACGATTACACCTTTTGTATAGGGCTTTTATAAGTTTTTGAAGCCTTGTGAGATACGATTACAACATGCTTACTTTATTTTATCAGGGACTTTCCGATCTTCGAGACATTCTTATTGTGGCACCTTTTGCTTACGTTATGCTGGTGGCCGTACTCAGAATCGGGGGAAAACGCACCCTGTCTAAAATGAATGCCTTTGACTTTATTGTGACCGTGGCTCTGGGATCTATTCTGGCAAGCACTCTGCTTTCTACCACTACTTCAATTAGTGAAGGCGTCATGGCCACGCTCATGCTGGTTGTATTGCAGTACGTGGTTACTTTTATGGCCAGTCGCTCTGACTGGTTTTGTAGCGTCATTAAGTCTAATCCACGCTTGCTGGTATACCAGGGAGAAATGCTCAAAGAAGCCATGAAGAGTGAGCGGGTCGCCGAAAGCGAAATTTTAACAGCCGTTCGTGAAAATGGCCAAAACTCTATCGAGAACGTGGAAGCCGTGGTTTTAGAAAACAACGGTTCATTAAGTGTGTTGCGTAAAGGCGATAGCGAAATAGAAGAAGACGGTAAACACGCGCTAAAAGACGTTAAAGGAGAACCCTTAGAGAGCAATAACCATTGATGCTTTCTATAGGACGCTCAATATAGGGCGCTCATAAGAGTTCAGAACGTTCCCGCCAGTGTTTGGTGCCTTCGGGATCCTTTTGATACTGACACAATTCCGCCATCAGATCATAGGCGGTTTTCAGCACGGCATGTTCAGCCGGATTGGGATCGGCCTCCAGTTGAGAAATCACCTTGAGTGCCTCAGCCTGAGCAGGTTCTACTTGCCCCTGAGTCAGGGCCAACATGCCTATTTTGAGACGGGTCATACCGACCCAGAAACTCTGCTGTTGCTGAGCATAGCAATCCAACGCATTGTGCAAAGAATGGGAAGCAGCCTTAAAGTCTTTTAAACGAGTTAAGACAACCCCCTGCTTATAATAGGCATCGGCTCTTTGTTCCGGTGTCAGACCGTGATATCCGAGCGCTTTATGATAGTGGCTGTGGGCTTTTTCAGGCTGTTCTTGTTGAATCTGTTGAGCATGTTCAAAGTGACACTGGGCCAGTAGGTACTGCAAACGTTCCTGAAGGTCATCAGGGAAAGCGGTCAACTTTTCTAAAAACAGACTGATTTTTTTCAGGGCTTCACCAGGCTGTTCGGCACGGTAAAGCGCGTGGGCCCATTCAAAGTAAACCGCATCGAGCCCTTCTTCAGGAGTTTCCAGGGCTTCATACTGTTCAGCTGCCCGAGAAAAGGCGTTCAGCGCTTCAGTATAGTTTTTCAACTTCAGCGCTTCACGACCTTCTTTAATGGCAGCCTTTACCGTTTTGGACACTAGCGCTCCAGCTCTCCGGCAATAATATTAATACTGCCCAGTGTGGCCACCGCATCGGCGATGAGTCCGCCCTCAATCATTTCAGGGTAAGCGGAAAAAATAGTAAAGCAGGGTGGCCGACAACGCACCCGATATGGAGAACCACTGCCGTCAGAGACAATGTAAAAGCCCAGCTCTCCATTGGCGGCTTCTGTACAGTCGTAGAATTCACCGGGTTCTACCTTTACCCCTTCGTAGATGTGCTTGAAGTGGTTGATCAACCCTTCAATATTGACATAAGTTTCTGATTTTGGAGGCAATGAAACTCTTTTATCGTCGGAATTAATGGGGCCCTTGGGAAGAATCTTGAGAGCCTGACGCACAATGCGAATACTTTCCGTAATTTCTTCAAAGCGCACCATAATTCGATCGTAAGTGTCGCCATTTTCGCCAATAGGAATGTCAAATTTGAATTCGTCATACTGGTAGTAGGGTTTTTCCTTGCGCACGTCATAAGGAATGCCTGAAGCTCGCAAACAGGGCCCCGTAAAACCGTATGACAGCGCTTTTTCCGCCGAAATCACGCCCACATCTACCGTACGGTTTAAAAAGATTTTATTGCGTTTGATGAGTTTAAGCACATCTTTAACGGCCACCTCAAATTCCTTGAGTACGTGCTTAACGTCTTTTTCAAAACCATCATACGCGTCTCGGGAAAGCCCCCCAATGCGGGTAAAGGAATTGGTGAGGCGGGCACCGGTTAACTTATCGAGAATATCGTAGAGCACCTCACGCTTGTTAAACAGGTACCAGAAGTTGGTCATGGCTCCAATATCTACCAGATTGGCTCCGATACATACCAGGTGATCTACAATGCGCATGAGTTCAGAAACAATGACTCGCAGCAGCTGACAGCGCTCGGGCACGGTGACGCCAATCAGGGCTTCTACGGTTTTGGAAAAGCCCACGTTATTCATAATAGAAGACACGTAGTTGAGACGATCCGTATAGGGAATCACCTGGTCATAGGTGCGGTGTTCGGCAGTTTTTTCAAAACCCCGGTGCAGATAGCCAATTTCCAGCACTGAGGCCATGATGGTTTCGCCATCTAATGCGACAAAGGTGCGCAGCGTACCGTGGCTGGCAGGGTGAGATGGACCCATGTTTAAAAACATCAGATCTGTGTGCAGATCTTTATAAAATTCGGGTTCAAAATCCTCTGCTACAGGATGCAGTTGGTTGACACGTTGCATTATTTGAGTCCTTTCTCCACCAGGCGTTTTTCCATTTCGTCCATGAGAGAGTCATTAATCGTAAGCACCTGACGACGCTCAATGGGATAGTTCTTTCGCAGCGGATGCCCCTCAAATTCAATATGGTTCAGAATACGCTTGAGGTTGGGGTGGTTATTAAACTCTACCCCGTACATATCAAACACTTCTCTTTCTAACCAGTTGGCGGTTTTCCAGAGACTTTCCACGGAGTCAATATTCAGGTGGGCCATGCCCAGATACACCTTGATTCGAAAGCGATAACCGTGCTCGAGGGAGTGTAAAAGGTACACCACAGCAAAACGCTGACGTTGCTTGATGGGATATTTTAAATAATCCACGGCGGTCACGTCCGTAAGCAAATTGCATCCAGCTTCCTCTTTCATAAATTTGAGGAGCGCGAAGCTTTTTTCTCGCGTACATACAATCACCGGCATATCCCGGGCCATTTCTGTTTCTAGAATAGCATCGCCAAATTCTTCCCTGAGACGTTCAAGGAGGGCGCTTACAGCAGGGTCTTCTGTTTTTGTTGCTTCATTTGTCATGGATAAAATCCTCGTCTTTTGCAGTATTCTAACATTGGGCGCAGGGTGTAGTGGCTACATGTCGCAATACATTATCCATCCAGGGCAGGTAAAATTCCCAGAAAAAGGCTTCCTGAGACCGTTTTTTTTCTTTGAAGCGTCCCACACGCTCCCATTGCATGCGCCCTGCCAGCTGATAAATGCCCGCGTCGTGATCGCGGTCGGAAGCATCACCCGCTAAATACAATCTCAGGGGCTGTTCAGAAGCCATTAACAGAAAGGGAAAGCGCTCTGGCAGACCAGAGGCTTTGAGCTTTTTCTTGCCCGACTCCCGCAATTTAAACTGGTAGTGAGCCAACACGCGGGTATTTTCTGTGGGCTCCACCACATCAAACCAATAGGTATAAGGCACCCGATCGTACACATTTTTTAGCAAGTCGTGGTCTTCTAGCTCAATCCTGAGTGCCTGAGCAGGCAGGTCCTGCTTTTGCATTTTACCGTCCACACGCCGATCTTCTTCGAGCACCAGAATGCGGCTATCTTCGTGCACAAAAGCCCACCCCTTGCCGGTAAAGGTCCAGGGCTTACCATACTGGGCTTCATAATTTCTCCGGGCCCAGGCGGGCACTTCCTCTTTATTTTCTAGCTCTAAAAAGAAGCGGCCCGTCCAGCCACTCCACTTCACGCCAAACAGGTTTTCCAGACGTGCCCGCTCTGCGCCCCGGGTGGGAGAGGCGAACAGGTTGAATTCGCCGATCAGATGCCCTCCTTTTTGGACGTGGTTTTCTAACACCGAGACTTCTTCAGCCTGCATACCTCCGTAGATTTTCTCACTATAATCCGGGGACTCCAGCGGTGCCACATTAGACACGTCCTGAACAGGCACCATGCTCTCTTTTGCCTCAAGACGCTTTTCATAATCCACCGCGTCTCGAATGTCCTGGCTATAAATCCCGTAGGTGTCCGTTACAAATACCAGTTGTTTGCCCTGCACATCCGAAGTTTGTAAAAGCTCTCCCTTGCCCGGGTTTTCCACAGAAAACCCTGGATACGGGGCGGGGTAGAATCCCACATAATTGTTGGTTTTGTCCCAGAAGGTGTTATTATCAGCGGACTCCACCTTATAATGATTGAGAGACCAGATCAACGCATCGTGCTCACGGTAGGTGTGGTTGGGCACGGTTTTATCTACAATTAAAGTGGGGATGGCCCGAGTGGGCTGAAAACGCCAGATAAGATACGGCCCTGAAGCACAGAGCAATACAAACAAAAGCAGAAGAAGTAAAGGCAGATTATTATTGGGTCTTTTTTTTCTGCGTCGGGGGGGATTTTGCGGCGCGGACTGTAAATTTTCAGGAGTAGACATGACTGGCTTTGTTCTCTATTTTTATTTTCAGCTTAACAAAAGATATTCCTAAATCGTGTTAATCTAGTGCCTATGTACGCGCGTTATGGCTTAATTTTTATACTTTCTTCACTTATGAGCGGTTGTAATGCTTTATACAACGCTGCAGAAGCCCCCTATGCCCAACGGCGTACGGAAGCCCTGCTCGCTGAGTATAAAATCAGCCATCAGGACATGGACTGTCAAATGATGAACACCACCCGCAACTTTGGCTGCTGGTTCAAAGCCAATACCAAAGATATGCAGAAACTGGCCTCGGGCCTGAATCTGGTGCAGGGGAGTCCTGAACGCACCCGTCAACGTTATTTACACACGCTCTATCCCCAGAACTGCGAAAACATCTCTCCCTTTGATGAGAATCTTAACGCCCCCCGATTTTTGCTCTATGAGAACAAAGATCGCCAGTTTAAGGCGGTTCCAGGCATTGAGTATATGGTGTTATACCTGGATTCTCAGACTCAAACCGCCTGTGTACAGGCTTCTCATAGCCTGGGTTAATCCATGCAGGCGCTGTTACTGAAACTCACGGGATTAGAATCCCGGGATCTAAAACCCGCCCTGTGGAGTTTTGCCAGCCTCTTCTTTTTGCTACTGTCTTATTATCTGGTGAAACCCATGCGGGACTCTCGCTTCTTCTTGCATTTCAGTGCCGATCAATTGCCCTATTTTTACCTGATATCTCCCGTGGCCGCACTGGTGGTCACCAAAACGTTTAACGCCTTTGTGGAAAAAATTCCGCCCCGCCGACTGATGATCATTACCTACGGCATTATGATGGTGTGTAAGGGTGTTTTTGTGGTGCTTATGCAGTTCAGCCAGCCCTGGAGCACGGCCGTCTTTTACGTATGGGCCTCCGTGTATTTTTCGCTGGTACTGGCTATTTTATGGGCCACCATTAACTCTGCTTTTGGATCTGAACAGGCAGAGCGTTGTTTTGGGGTTATTACCATTGGAGCCACTCTGGGCGGTATTTTTGGTGCCAAAGTATCCGGACTTCTGGCCAAATCCGTTATTAAAGACTGGACCTTATTATTGTCCGTTGTCAGTATGGCCTGCGCGTTGGGGTTTGTGCTGCGACTGCGGCCTACCCAGCAGCAGACACCGGACACTCAAAAGGAAGTACCCGAATCCGGGTTCTGGGATGACGTCAAAACCCTGATTCAGCGACCGTATATGCGCGGCATTGCCTTTATGGTATTTGCCCTGGCTCTGGCTTCAACGGTGGTGAATTTACAGGTGTATAAACAAATAGATAACACCCTGGCCCGGGCCAGCTATGTGCGTGAATTTCAATCCTGGGACGCTTCAGCGCAGCACTTTGACACCATTCGTGAACTTAAGGGCAAAAAAGAGGCTGAAACCAACGCCGCATTAAAACAGCTCAGTCTTTTAACCCCTGCACAGGGAGACGCTATTACAGCAGAAGCCCTTGCTACTCACTACGCCAATTACCAGGATCATCTGGAAGGCGAAACCCGTAGCCTGTTTGCCAACGTATATTTCTGGCAAGGAATTCTGGGCGTTTTCTTACTGGGCGTGGTGGCTCGACTGCTGTTTAAATTTGTGGGGCTACGCTGGAGCGCTATCTTACTGCCCGGTTTTTTCTTTGTGGTCTTAATGGCCCTCTTCTTTCCGCTGGAAACCCTCGCGCTGCAGGTTATTCTGGTCTTTTCAGGCGCTTTGAACTACTCCCTGAATAACGCCACCAAAGAGCTGCTGTACACCCCCACCAGTACTCAGGCACGGTATCAGCACAAACCCCTGATTGAAGGCCCCGTGATGCGTCTGGGAGACGTGAGCGCGTCTTTGCTCAAAATTGGAGTGACCACGGGTTTTTCAGGTCTGGTGGTGTGGTCTCAGGTGATTCAATCTCAGATTTTACTGGGAGTAGGACTTGCCGCCACGGCGGTCTGGATCGCCTTGATCTGGTACACGGGCCAACAGTATGATCACAATCAAAAGCAAACAACCCAGAGTCAGGAGTTAGACCTTGCCTGAACTTCCCGAAGTAGAGGTGGTACGTATGGGGCTGGAAGACCAGCTCAGCGGAGCCACCCTTGATCGTATAGACATTTTCAATTCCAAAGTCGTTCCCCTTGCTCCTGTGCTGCCCAAGCTCAGGGGCCAATCCCTGAAAGGGTTTCGTCGCAGAGGCAAGTACCTGATTGTGGACCTTAACACCGGCCACCTACTTATTCATCTGCGCATGACGGGACAGGTACTGATTATTCCACCCGATGTGTCCGAAACGAATTCAAAAGCCCTGAAGCCCCTGCCTTTCACCTATTACCAGAGGCATCTTGAAAACCTTGTGGACAAACATACCCACGTGTTGTTTGGCTTTACCAACGGCATGCAAATGACGTACAGAGACGTGCGTAAATTCGGCCGCGTCGAGTATGTGCCTGCTGAAGCCCTTGCGTCTCACCCTTCCCTCACCAAACTGGGACCAGAACCCCTGAGCGCTGATTTCACGCCCTCAGGATTTGACGCGGGTCTCCAAAAAACCGCCCGGTCTATCAAGTCCTTGCTGCTGGATCAGCGTCTGGTAGCGGGTCTGGGCAATATTTATGTGGACGAAGCGCTCTTTTTGGCGGGGATTCACCCGGAAACACCTGCCCAAAAGATAAAGCCTGCCGGCCGCCGCAAGCTCTTTGAAGCCATTCCATTTGTTCTGCAAAAAGGCATTGATGCCGGTGGAACATCCCTTAAGGATTATCTTCACCCCGACGGTACCCGGGGAAGTCATCAGGAGCACTTGTTTGTGTACGGTCGCAAGGGTCAGAACTGCCTGCACTGTGACACCCCGCTCGTTAAAACCGTGGTGGCCCAGCGGGGCACACATTATTGCCCTCGCTGCCAACCTGCCACAGCATAAGTGATTGCTGATCTAAATCATGACACAATTCTCTGAGCGTCTGCTAAGCTAGCGGTATGAATACAAAAACGCTCGATTCCGACTTTGATAAAAAGATCGCCCTGCCCGTAATTGGCGGAGTTTCTGCGGCAGCCATTCTTTTTTTGGTATGGCTGATCTATTTTCAGGAAGGACTGGCCACCGATGCGGCCTGGGTGGGGAATTTACCCTATCTCAACGCCACCTTTAACAGTATTTCGGCGCTCTGTCTTGTGCTGGGCCTGCTGGCCATTAAAAATGGCAAAAAATTGATGCACAAACGCTGGATGTTGTCGGCCTTTGTGTCTTCAGCCTGCTTTCTGGTGTCGTATATTGTGTATCACAGTTTTCATGGAGACACGAAATTTCTGGGTCAAGGGTTCATTCGCCCCATCTATTTCAGCCTGCTCATTTCTCACATTTTACTGTCAGTGGTGGCTTTGCCCATGATTTTCACCACCTTCTACTTTTCACTCACCGGACGTTTTCAGTTACATAAAAAAATTGCCCGATTTACGTTTCCCATCTGGCTTTATGTCTCAGTAACAGGTGTCCTCATTGTGGTATTTTTAAAACTCTTCAATCCGGCTTAAAATCTTTAAATCAGCTGCTTACCCTGCCTGAATTAATAATTCGGCTATTCAGAATGTTAAAATTTGGTTTTAAAGCCCAGACTGATTCCGGGGTTTTTGGGTTCCTTAACGTCTGGCATCATGAATTCACCGGGATCTTTAGCAAATCTTTCGGCAGATTTATTGGGTTTGGTGCGAATGTCCAGGCTAATGCTGGATTGCTCACTCAAAGGCATTTTCACCTTCAAGTTGCCCGTAGCCAGTTTTCCCGCGGCCAGAGCACCACCGAGTACGGCCTTTTCACCTTTACCGAGATCGCCAACGGCTTTTTTGATGTCGTCTTCAAGGCTGGGCATTTTGAATTCTTTATCGAATTCTTTCAGGCGATATTTTTCGATCTTCACCTGATCTTTGGGTTCGGCGGAAGCTGGAGGCCCCATTAATTGTTTATCGTCTTTCACGGCGGGCTTTTCACCCTTAATTTTAGACAGATCAAAATCAGAGGGAATTTGCTCCTGAGTTTTGGTGGGCTTAAGTTGCCATTGTTGAGATTGCGAAGACGAAATTTTGCCCATGTTAGGAAGCTCCAATGTTATGTAAGTAGGCTTCTATCATAAGCGATTTTGAATATGGATGCAAATCATGTTGAACACGTGCAAACGCTAGAGAAGCACCTCTCTGTAAGACTCAAAATCCGGTGCCAGATTGGGAATATCGTCCAGCTCACCGTTTTTGATGTGGGTGGCTAACCACAAAGGTAAAAGGGTAGCCACAGCACCCGCATCGTTAAATTTTTCCATAATACGTTCTTCAAAGGGGTTCCAAAAAGGGATGGTGACGTTGCGACTGCCCTGCTGGGCCAGATAGGCCTCCATTTTTTCTACTTCGCTGGTACAGGCATGGAGTTGCACATGCTCCTGCAAACGAAACAAAAAAGCACCGTGAGCCCTGCATTTGGCGGGGCGAGACATATATATTGAGCAGGTTTCGTTCACCAAAAAGGGACACTGGGTTTCAGAAAGCTCCGGTAAAATCTTTTTGAATTTTTCGAGTTTCTCCAGGTTACCCGTTTCCTGAATAATGTCATGCACCTGCCAGTAGGCCTCTCGATGTGCATTATAGCTTTTGGTCACGCGCTCTACCAGAGCCTGACGCTGTGCTTCGGTGTAGTATTGCCACACATACTCGTGTACTTTTTCCCACTCTGAGGGAGTGACTGCAGGGGCAGAAGGCCCTTTGCAGCAGGTATTGCACTGGGTGCGGCAGGCAATATGAGGGTACATATCCAGCACGTCGCTACTGAGTTGGTTCAACAGCACATAAACATCATCTAAGGACTGGGTGAATTGCAAAAAGGTTTCTGCCTGTTGCACCCGTTGAATATTGGGATTATGGTGATTCATAGAGCTATTTTAGCTCACCTGAGGGATCTCCTGCAAAAGGTTACGGGCATGCTCAAATTGTTTTACAATACCTTTAATTTGAGTCACGGAGTTTGCGTTATATGGGACAGTTTTCATTGTTTGATACCGAAGAATTTGTCAAGGACGAGGTTTTTCTCTTCTTTGATACTGAAACCAACGGTTTGCCCTATGATTTTAAAGCCCCCGTCACCGACGTGGATAACTGGCCCCGTATGATTCAATTGGCATGGATTCAGCATGATGCCAATCAAAACGAGCTATCTCGAGGCGACTATCTGATTTACCCCGACAACTTTTATATCCACGAAAGTATTCACAACATCACCCACGACATGGCCGTTAAAGACGGAAAACCCGTCAAAGAAGTCCTGGATATTTTTGCCAAAGTGCTTGAAACCACCACCGTCCTGGTGGCCCACAATATTAGTTTTGACGAAAAGATTCTGGGAGCAGAATTTTTCCGTCACGATATGCCCAACCCCATTCACCAACTCAATCAAATTTGCACCATGAACGCCAGCGTAGACTTTTGCGCCATTCAGTCTGGCAACCGCTACAAATTCCCCAAACTGGAAGAGCTCCATAAAAAATTATTTGATAAAGGCTTCACCGGCGCCCACAACGCCATGGTGGACGTGGAAGCTCTTGAGCGCTGCTTCTGGGGATTAAAAAAAGAGGGTGTAGTTTCTTTATACTAAATGAATAATATTAGACAAAAAATCTGGAGCTGTCTCTTCCTTTTTTTAATACTTAGTAGCGGGGTTTCGGCAAAATCAACGCCAGACTTTTCTGCTTTTGGCAGTATTTCTTTAAAAGAAAAGCCGCTTAAGCAGCATATTAGCGATCTTGTTATTTCTCAGGAACAAAAAAATCTGATAGCTGTTGATTCAGATGAGAATCTTTTCAAAGACGATACACCCGGCGTTTATTTTATCAGTCTGCCCCGGGCGTTGATGTCTAAAATTCCCCCCGAACAATTCGAACGAGGCAGCTACTGTCTTGCGGCACAAAGTATTTACCTCAAGGATTTCATGATAAATGAACATAAGGTGACGGGAACGCTAACCTATTATCAGCCGATCATGGTAACACCCACTCCCCGAAATATTGCAGAAATGGATCGCATGAACACAAATGCACAACTTTCTTCTGCATTTATTATAGGAGAAACTTTTACAGCTTCTATCGCCAAAGAATATAAAACAAGGTATGGACCCGGTACAGCAGAAACCATAAACGAGCCGGGGGATTGCCCAGATCGCGAAGATTCAACCACTTACACATCCTGGCACAATCCCGATTTAGAGGTTAGCGCCATACTTATGAACAGGGAAGCCTTCAACAAAGACTGCGAGCCTCGCCGTGCAGAAATACTGGTTCTTGAACACGCGCGTTACCGAGATCAAGAAAGATACTGCGATAAAATGTCTCGCGAGGCCGTGACTAAAACGAAATAGCCTGATTACTCTGCTTGTATTTATATCAAGCCAAATTTTACCTTTTTTAAAAATTGTTTTATACTGTCTAAGATTCACCTCAAAAAATTTTCAAAGGAAAGTTGATATGGTTCGTTTTTCTCATACCCTCGTCATTTGTGCTGTGACCCTCAGTCTGGGCTATGCCTGTGCACCCGTAAATACGCCCACGGAGGGAGCGCCTTCACCGGAGACGCAAACACTGGCCCCTCAGGTGCAGGTTTCGGCCTCCCCCGCCACTTCCTCAAGAGCCTCAGAAACCACCTCCACTTCAGAAGCCAGCGTTGAAGAGAGCACCAATTCCGACGCAAATGCTTCTGTAGAAAGTCAAAACACAACCACTACAAATACGTCTACCGCCCAGGCTATACAAATCGACCTGTCTAACGTACCTGATAAGGTAGCACTGGCTGATGGCACACTCACCTTGAATCCTCAGTTGCTGTATGATAATAACGAAAAAAGGGATAACGTGGATTTCTTTTTGGAAGAAACTGACGTGGTCTCACGAGAGGGAGATACTCTGGTCCTCAATAAGACCGGCCGGGTTACGGTACATTTTTTTGCCACCGGGAGCAACAACATCCGAGAAACACTAACGCTACACGTGGTCAAAGATCTCGAAAATGCT
>CAYFGW010000101.1:0-16161 GCA_964342365.1 uncultured Candidatus Sericytochromatia bacterium
CGGTATTTACCGCCACCTTATTTGCCTGAATTTCCTGTTCTACACCAGGCACCTGTTGTTCAAGGGCCGAAATTTTGGCCTCAGAAGAAGCTCTCGCCCCCTGTAACACGGTTTCAAAATCCGTGACACGCTGCATATAGTTGAGAATTTTAGATTCCCCGAATCGCAGCTGATCGTTAATATTCTGACGTTGTTGTAAAAGTCGGTTTAAATACTCGGGATCCACATCGCTAATTTCCGCAATGAGATCTCCTTTTTTCACCACGGTTCCTTCTTCTACGAACCAGCGTTTGATTTGACCTTTAATAGGGGCTTCAATATCCTGACGACGTTCCAAAGGAGAAAAGGCAATCACATCACCTTTACCGGGCACGTTCTGCTGCCAGGGCGTGAATAAAAGCACGCCAATCACCACCAGCAAAATCATCACCATGGCAAAAGCCAGGCGTCTGACAATGCGGGGGGGCTCCGTGCGCGGCAAATCCCGGAATACCCAGGGAGAATCTTTAGGGGTTGGGTATGACTCGCTCATGCTTCACCTCCCTCAAAATCCTCAAGACCGCCGGTGTCGGGATTAAAGGCCATCACCCGTTCAAAACAGCGGGCCAGGGGCACAATCTGTGTGAGCACAATCACCGTCATCTCAGATTTAGAAGTAATCCATTGATGAATGGGCCCACCGGGCTCCCATTCAATAGAATCCATTACACGATCTAAAATCAGCAAACGGGGCTTCATGGCCAGCGCACGGGCCAGCATAAGACGATAGGCCTGAGGCAGAGAAAAGGGCTGTCCCTGAATGCCCAACTGGGTATCCAGAAGGTCAGGAAAGGTTTTCACCGTGTCCCAGAGTCCCGTTTGTTCTAGCAAGTGCTGCGCCTGCTGACGAGTCAGATCTGGCTCACTCAGACGCAAATTATTCAACACCGTGTCCTGAATAATTTCCAACTGACTTAATTGCACCACCTGACTGCGATATTCGCTAAGCCGCAAATGATGCAGGGGCTGGTCATCGATCAGCACCCAGCCTGAAGCGGGCTCCTGTACGCCCTGTAACACGTCCATAAAATACTTGGCCATAGGAGTTAGAGCACCCACAATACCGAGTTTTTGGCCTGCTTTGAGTTCAAAATTAAAGTTCTTGAGCTCCACCGGACTATCTCCCGGTGCCGAAACACTGTCAAAGGTCAGATTAATGCCTTCAGATTGATGAGGCAGCAAATTCAGCCGTTCAGGCTCCTGGGGTAGGTCAAACAAATACCCCAGTTTGTCCATGGCCGCCATTAAATCATAATAGCTTTCCAGATACTTTCCGATTTTAGCAAAGCCGCTAACGACCCCGGCCACAATCAGCTCAGCAGCCACCAGCTGACCAATGGTTAGGGTCTGTTGCACCACGAGCCAGCCTCCCAGACCGAGCAAGGCGGTGCCGGCAATGGCTTGAAGCGTAAACGCACCGATATTCTGACGGAGCAACACCTGAAAGTGACTGTCCCGGGCTTTAAGATATTTTTGCACAAATTGTTGGGTACGATAAATCGCATACCGGTTACTACGAATGGGTTTAAAAAGAATATCGTGGGCGGCAATTTCTTGCAGCCAGCCCGTGGCGGCGTACTTTTGACCGGACTCTTTAATACTGGTGGGCACAGCGCCAATACCCAGTACAAAGAGTACGAAGAGCATGGCCAGAATCAGCACCAGGTCAAAGAATAATAAGTATGGGTGATAAAAAGCCAGCAGCGACAAACCGGCTACGGTTTGCAGCAGTAAGGTCAAGCCATCCAGCAGCAAAAAAGAAGCGCCTTTTTGCACCGTAACCACGTCCAGAAAGCGGTTCACCAGCTCTGGCAAACGGCGATCCTGATACAGAGATCGATCCACGTGTACCAGCCGCTGGGCGGTTTCCTGAGCCACCTGAGTAAACACCCGACGCTGTAGCATCTCCACAATAATCAAACGGAAAGTCTTTAAAACGGCCATAATACCCAGAGCCATCAGGAGAATGAAAGTAAGCACAAACACCGGCTCACTGGCCACACCAAAGGCCACGTTATTAACCAGAGCCTGAATGGTAACGGGCACCCCCAGTTCCAGAACCCCCAGCACCACAGAATAGATAAAAATGAGGCGCAAATCGGAGCGTTCCAGGCGTAGCAGAGTTACCAGACGTTGAAAAGGCGTTACTTTTTTAGAGCCCGGTGACTGGTTGGGAATAAAATGGAGCCAGCGCTGTTTGCCCGTGGCGGCTTCTTTGCTCTGGGCTTCTGTAAGAAACTTACGCAGCTTTGAACGGGTAAACTCAATGCGCTTGCTTTCAAGAGGAGAAATATGTTGTAAAGTGGGGCGCGTTCCCGGCTGAATCACCAACCAGCTGTTCTCACCCACGGGTTTAACAAAATACTCGTGGACGGCTTCTTGCTTGAGCACCTTTACCTCTAGCTCCACCCACTCAAAGTATCCCCCTACCGCCGCCGTCAAACGCTGAAGCACTTCCGAGGGCGGAAGATTACGCGGACGCAGCTCTAAATACAGTTCTTCTAAGAACTGCATTTTGTCAGGGTTAATGGGCAGTAGCTTGCAAACCTGTAAAACAGGAATAAGCTCAGTGTGTAACATGGTGACTCCTGCCTAAAGTATAATAGACGTTATAGGTAAAAACCAGTGTACTGGAAAACACAGACTAAAAAAGTATATTTCAAAATATCATACATTTCTATTTAAAATGGGTAATTAATATTATTTTCAAAAGACAATACGCCGCCATCTGTATTTTAGGCATCTCTCTGGGACTTTCAGGCTGTCAGGAAGCCAGACGTACTGCGCTGCCACCGTGCCAGCCAGCTTCTGCACAAACCTACGGGCAGGGGCCTTATGGATTAATCAACGCCCTTGAAAAAGAAGTCTGGTGGAATACCCCTGAAGCCTTTAAAGAACCGCTGGCTCTCAAGGCATTTCAAAAGGGCCGCATGTCCGCCAAGTGGCTGGGGTGGAGAAAATTAGAACCCACCCGCGCGTACTATCAGGAACTGGTTTTTTTACGTTCCCCCGGCTGTGAAGAGAAAGGCCTGTTCACCCAGCAGAAAGCCTTCAATCAACATTTCTTACATACCTTCAACCTCCTCAAAGACAGCGTGGAAGTGCCTGAAACCAACCTCAAAAAGCAACGCCTGGAGGGTTACTTGTCTTTGACCCTGGCTGCGGGCACCGACTTGATTGTGCTAAAAAGTCCTGACAATTTGCGTTATCTGCATCTTCTATCTCCCAAAAATGCGCCTGATTTTGTGCCTCCTGCGGGCTGGACCCTTTCTCGTTACGGGTTAGACAAAGGATTTCAGCTTCAGTTTCAACAAATTATCGAAAACCTGGAAAGCCCTGAAAAACATGTGTTCATGGGGCCTTTGCCCACCGAGTTTAAGCCGCTGGCCTACGGAAAAAAGCGCTAAAAAACGCCCCTAAAACACCCGTGTGTCAGCAGGCTGACATTTTTCAAAAAAGGGTTCGGCTATACTCAAGTTAAGAACACAAACGAAAGGTGATCAGAATATGCTTCGTCCTTTATCTTTATTAACGGCCAGTCTGCTCCTCATAGCCTGTAATACAACCCCGGAAATGGTCGTCAATGAAGCCTTCCCCAGTATTAGCCCGGCCCAAACCACGCCTGCAGAAACAACGGAAACTCCCGCATCTTCTTCCTCAACACAAACCACTACGCAAACCACAGCACCATCCCCGGCGCCCTCCTCAGGGTCTCAGGACCCTGCTGCCGAGCCCATCGTTACTACCGTATCCAGCGGCAGTTTCGAAGATCGGGTCCACAAGGTATCCGGGGAAGCCAGACTGGTGACCTTGGGTGAGCAACGTATTTTACGTCTTGAGAATTTCACCACAGAAAACGGCCCGGACCTCTTTATTTATCTGGTCAAAAACAACACGGGCTCTCCTCAGGGACAAGATTTTGTAAATCTCGGTCGGGTCAAAAGCACCCGCGGCAATTTCAATTACGACGTCCCTGCGGATATCAATCTGGAAGAATTTCAGTCCGTTTCCGTCTGGTGTCAGGCCTTTAGCGTCAACTTTGGCACCGCCGTCTTAAATTAGCCGTACACTAGAATAAACACCAAGAAAGAAGGACCCCGTTATGAATAAGAAGAGCCAACTCATTTTAGGCGCACTGATGCTGGGAGGAACATTGGCCATGCCACAGGCTGACGCTGCTAAACTCGCGGTGCCTAGCAACTCTCACTGTGTCGCCTGGAAAACCAATAAAACCCTCGGACTCGTTAAACGCGCTACCGCTGTAGGTACCAGTTGTAATGTCACTGTAAAGGCCATCAAAAAAGGCGGACAGCTGGGTGCAGAAGTATCAGTACCCATTGCCTCTTTTGACAGTAAAGAGAAGAAAAGAGACGCAGAAGTTCTCAAAATTCTGGATGCGAGCAAACAGCCCAACGTTATTTTTAAAACCGCCATGCTTAGCCCTGCCCAGTGGCAAAAAATGCTGTCCAACGGCAGCGGTCCTGTCAAAGGCACTCTTTATATCGGCAAGCGAGCTTATCCTCAAACCACGGTAGTAAAAGTCAAAAAAGCGGGCAGTAATGTGGTGGTTAACGGCGTACTGGTGACCAAATTTACCAAGCTCGGCATCAAACCCCCTACCGTAGGGCCCGGCGGCAGTATTGCCAAAGTAGATGACTACGTAGAACTCCACTTCAGTTTCAACTCCAGCAAGTTGCAAAACAAGAGTGTAGTACCGGGGCTCTAAGACTCCCTGAACTGCACAAACTCCACTCTTCAATAAAAAAAAACAGCGATTTACGCTGTTTTTTTGTGACCGGATATCGTTTGTGCCTTAAGGATTATGCTTTAGCAATCTCAAACAAGCCGGCTATTTCAGTAGAATACTTATCGCGAATCACACGACGCTTGGGTTTTAAGGTGGGCGTTAAACATCCGTTTTCCTGGGTCATTTCTTCAGTGATCAGCGCAAACTTTTTGATTTTTTCATAACGGGCAAATTCTTCGGTCAGTTTATCTATTTCCCGGCGTAGAACATCGTGAATGGGTTGGCTATGGGCCAGTTGCTGAGGCGTAGACATATTCAAATTTTGCTTCTGCGCCACACGGGACAGCTGCTCGTAATCCGGATAAATCAGCGCACCCATATACTTTTCGTTATTGCCCACCAGAATGGCCTGTTCAATAAAGGGGCTGGTTTTGAGCTTATTTTCAATGGGCTGGGGAGCCACATTTTTGCCGTTAGACATCACGATAATTTCTTTTTTGCGGTCGGTAATCTTTAAATAACCCGCGTCCAGCTCGCCAATGTCTCCGGTATGAAACCAGCCGTCCTGTGTTAACACTTCGGCCGTGGCCTCGGGATTATTAAAATACCCCTGCATGACATTGGGTCCTCTGGCCAGAATTTCACCGTCTTCGGCGATTTTGACTTCCACACCCTCAATGGGCAATCCCACATAGCCAAAGCGGGACTGACCCGGACGACTACAGCAAATGACCGGACTGGTTTCAGTTAAGCCGTAGCCTTCATAAATATTAATGCCCACAGCAAAGAAAAATTCTGCCAGTTCTTTCATGAGAGGAGCTCCGCCGGATACCGCGAACTCAAGATTCCCCCCCGTACGATCTTTGATTTTGCCGAAGACCAGTTTGTCAGCCAGAGCGTACTTGGTGGAAAGAGTAGGGGGCAGAGGTTTTCCCTGTGTGGTGTAGGTGGCAGCTTCTTTACCCACGCCCAGGGCCCATTGAAAAATTTTGCGTTTTAAAGGCTTTTCTTTTTCAATGTTTTGCATAATGCGATTATAGATTTTTTCAAAGACTCTCGGCACTGCTACAAAAGCACTGGGCTTAATTTCTTGCAGGTTTTCGCCGATGGTATCAATGCTTTCGGCATAGGCAATGGTGGCCCCACAGTACTGCATCACGTAGTTAACGGTGCGCTCTAACACGTGGGACAAAGGCAAAAAGGAAAGGGAGGTTTGGCGCTGGTTAAAACCCATGGCATCCGAAGCAGCCATGGCGTTTGAGGCAAAATTATGATGGGTTAGCATAACGCCCTTGGGATTACCCGTGGTACCAGAAGTGTAAACAATGCTCACCAGATCAGAAGGCTTTGCCAGTTCTAAGCGCGCTTCCAGGGCGGTGCGGTGCTCCGCCATAAGTCGTTCGCCTTCTGTAAGCAACTCTTTATAGCCAATAAGACGTATGCCCTCCAGTGGCACATCGACGCCTTCTTCAAAACACACCACCAGCTGGAGACGTGGGCATTCCTTGTAAATTTCACGGACTTTTTGAAACTGTGTTGCTGAAGATACCGCCACCCCGCGGGCACCGGAATCATTGAGAATGTAAGCAATTTGTTGGGGTGTCAGGGTGGGATAAATGGGTACATTCACCAGCCCGGCACTGATAATACCCATGTCCATAATAGGCCATTCCGGACGATTTTCAGAGAGCAAGGCAATGCGATCACCCGCATCCAGGTCAGCGTTTAGTAAAAACACGGCCACCTGCTCCACCCGTTCTTTCATTTCCTGATAGGTAATGGAACGATAAACCCCGTTTACCTTTTCTTTCAGGGCTGCCTTTGCGCTATAGCGACGGGCAGAATTATAAAAATGGGTGGTCAATAAGGCACACATTGGCTTTGCTCTCTTTATTAAACTAGGAAATAGTCATAATGGTGGCTTCATCCACCGACTCATCGGGAATAATCAGGCCGTACTCATTGTTTTTACCGTCGAGACGATAAATAATGTTCAGCGCCTGGTTGTCCTGATTTTTGAACAGTAAGAAGTTATAATCCAACAGGTCCATTTGTGCCGCAGCTTCCTCTGGACTCATAGGTTTAATCGCCAGACGCTCGTTGCGCACTCTGCGACTTCCGCTTTCATGATTGTCCAGTACCGCCGGGTCCAGTGGGCCACTCATGGCGACTGAGGTTTTCACCTGCTGGTGATTATTACGCTTGCGCTCATACTTTTTAAGCTGACGCTCCAGCTTATCCGCCACCAGATCAATGGCAGCATACATATTTACGCTGGCTTCTTCGGCTCTCAACATCAAACCATTTACTGAAGCGGTCACTGAAACCTGTTGATTATTCTTAATACGCGGATTCTTAGCAACGCTAAGTTCTATGTTCATTTCGAGGATATGTTTGCTATATCTCTCGGCTTTTCCCATCTTTTCTTCCACATACTCGCGAATAGCGTCCGTAATTTCGACATTCTTTCCGTGAATAATAAATTTCATATGTCATACTTCCTTTCTCTGAGGTCGAACTGCCTTAAGAAGCCTTAAAACAGCATGACAACGCTTTTTTAGCCCCTGTATTATACCACGCCTTTGTAAAGAACTATTAAGATGTTTGCATTAACGCAGCAATGGGTCTTGCAGAAAGCGAATGAGAGAAAGTGTAGCAGGTGGTGTATTAAGAAGATGCAAAGATTCTAAGCAGGCCAGTGCGCCCTCACGATTTTCACTGCAGGCATGTACCCAACCCAGCATCAAAATAGCCCGCTCATCCTGAGGGTTATGGGCCAATATAGCATACAGGGCCCGCACCATATGCTCCAGATAATGGGAGTCGTGATTGTGTTTGAGAGCCAATTGCAAGCCCCTGAAAGCACGCCGCAGCCACTGATCTGGAGAACGCTGATACACAGTCAGAGGAACATCATTGGGCAATAGGTAACGCCCCTGTGTTGAAGACAGGCGTACAAGCTGCTCTTCAGGCTCCGCAGGGGACTCAGATTTGGCCATTGCCGCTTTCGAAAAGCACTGTTTTTGCTGCTCCAAAAGGTATTGTTCTATGCCCAAAAAAGCCTTAAAAAAAGCAGGACTCCACACAGGCAACGCCGTGCGTTCTGACTTTTCGGCACAGGCCAGAAGATACGCCTGTTCATTTTTTAGAGCCAGTGCGTCCGCGCGCTTTTGCCAGCAGGCAATCCATGGGGCGAGTGCCTCACAAAAAACGACAGATAAGGGCGGAGCCAGATACTGAGACAAGGTGCGCAAATGCACCTGAAAAGCCTCCAGGTTCTTATTTTCCAAGAAAAAACAGGTGGCCAGCTGATTCAGTAAAGCTTGCTCAGAACGGGTTTCTAATTGTTCTCTCTGAAGGGGTGACAACGACTCTGTAAGCTGCTCCTGAAGTTGTGCATATACGGGCCCCGCATCAAAAAAAGGCTCAGCCTTTGCCTGCTGTGGAGAGACTTCTTTTTGAAACTGAACCGTATCCGGAGAAAAAGCTTTTTTCACAACGTTAATTTATGGAGCCAGATAAAGAATGAAACGGGCCCCGGTGGAGGTTTCGTCCAACTCCAGACGAAATCCCAGGGCAGCACTCAAATGCTTAGAAATAGCCAATCCCAGTCCCACGCCCCCCTGAGAGGACGCCATGACCTCTTTGGCCTGCACAAATTCCTGAAAAATGCGTTCCTTTAGATGTAGTGGTACGCCTGGGCCCGAATCTTCCACAATAATGCACGGAGATGGTTCGGCGTTTAGCTCCAAATTGATCTCACCAGAAGTGGTGAACTTAACCGCATTTTGCAAAAGATTAGACACCACCTGCCTCAACCGAGTCGGGTCTGTATCCAGGCTCAGGGGCTCCGTTTTCATGACGAAACGCACACCTTTTTGCTCCGCCAGGGGCGCAAAAACATCTCGCAAATCCTGAAGCAGCGTATCCACATCACAGGGGCTTTTTTGCAATTCCACCTGACCTGACTCAATTACAGAAAGATCGAGCAAATCATTAATCAAATCCAGCAGATAAAATCCGTTAGAGCGAATGCGATCCAGATAGTGAGCCTCATCGGCATTCAGGTGTTTGGCAGATTTTTTCACCACTTGACTAAAGCCAATGACCGCATTGAGAGGCGTACGTAATTCATGACTCATACGGGCCAGAAATTCGCTTTTGACCTGATTGGCCTGTTCAGCCTGTCGGCGGGCCTGATCCAGACGCCGGGCCATTGTGCGCTGCTGGGTAATATCCGTAATGACTCCCAGCAAAATGGTTTCATTGCTTTCGTTCAAAAAAGCCACCTTGCGGGTGAGGATCCAGCGCGTGTTACCGTGGACATCGGTGAAAGCTTCTTCATTTTCGTTCAATTTCCCCGTCAGAAACACTTCTTCGTCTTTTTGCCAGAATACGTCCGCCTCCGCCTTTGGGAAAAAATCGTAATCGGTTTTAAACAAAAGTTCTTCGGGGGATTTGCCCAGAAAGTCTGCAAAAGCCCGATTCAAAAGAATCCAACGATGCTGACGATCCTTAACAAATACCGGGTTAGGAATAAACTGAATAAATTTTTTGAGCAAATCTTCACGGCTGTCTGTGTCTACCCGTTGCACAGGCGAAGGCGCAGGAGACTCACCCGACATAGGTGTGGGTAGAGATGAAGACACGGGCAATAAACGTACCAGATAGCAGGCCGGAGACGGGTTCAGGGTGTGATAATGCATTTGAAAATGAGCACCTGCCCCCTCAGCGCTTTTCAGACAGCCCTTCACCGGCAATACGCCGCGATCTTCATCGGCACAGTAACAGGTGCTGGCCAGGGTATTCATAACCAATACGCGCCCCATATCATCCAGCAACCAGGCGGGTTCAGCATAGGTGTTCACCAGCACCTCTAAATTCAGTGACAGAACAGGCTTGTGGGTGTTCATAAGGAAGGCTCTCTCAAGATTGCTATACTTCTACTATAAGTGGGTTTTCACCAAAAATCCAGCATTAAGGAGCAAAGTCTATGGCCCAATGGATCAACTGGAAGGCGTTCAGCGAACGCCCTAAGCGCTTTCTTTTGATCGACCTGGGCATGTTGACACTGGCCCTGATCCATTTGAGCCTCCTGCTTTTTGATATGACTTATTTTTCCATGCGGCCCTATTATTTACGCATTGTGCCCGCACTGGCACAAACCTACGACCCGGTGAAGGGTGTAGAAAAACACCGTTTCACCCAGACCTATCTTCGGGCCAGCGACACTTTTTTTGAGAACTGCCCTTCTGCGGATCAGCAACAGCGCATGCGGGAACTGTCAGCAGAAATGATTGAAGAGAATCCGTTTCAGCGGGCTAATATGACGGGCATTTTGGAGCAAATCAAAGAACGCATGCGCCAGCACACGGCCATTGAGAACAGCTCTAAACAAGCTTTTAACTACTACTGGAACAACGCCTGTGCTCCTGGAGAAAAAGCGTTTTTTGAACGAGATATAGCTCCCTTAATTGCGCAAAACTACTGGCGGCGTATTGGCACCAACGGAAATTTTATCAACTACTTCTGGTATCTAGAACTGTTTTTCATCAGTCTATATTTGCTGGAATTTTGTGTGAGCTGGGTATTGGCCATTCGACGATTTGGCAAAGAGCAAAGAGTACTCTACCCCATTTATCACTGGTATGACCTGGTGAGCTGTATTCCCTTTCCCCAGTTTCGCTTTCTGCGGCTGCTGCGGGTGGGCATTATTGTGTACCGTCTAATACGTAGCGACTACATTAATCTGAAAAACTCCAAAACCTATACCGCTATGATCCGCTACCAGCGCATTATTATGGAAGAAATCTCCGATCAGGTGGCTTTAAATATCTTAAACAATATCCAGGCCAAAACCCGACTGGGCACCAATCGCGATCTCTTGGAAGAAACCTTAAACGCTCACCGCACGCGCATTCGTGATGTGGCAGTCAGCAATTTACAGCACTTTGAACTCCCCACCCTGCAAACGCGCCAGCCGGAAATAGTGGCAGAAATTGCTGATGTGGTTATGGAGAGTATTGAAGCCACCGAGGAGTATCAAAACCTGATCCGGTTGCCCCTGGTTCGCCCCGTGGTAGAACGAATAGTCAACCCGCAAAAAATTGCCGGTATCACCGAACAGGCCATGGACGCTTTTTTAGAGCACTGGCAAGAACGCTTGCAAAGTGAACAAATGCAATCGCTGCTCAAAGACCTGATTGATGACGTGTTAGATCAGGCGGTAGGCCTGTCACTGAATCAGCAAATTCAGGATTTGATTGAAGACATTAATTTGCAAATTTTAGAAGAGCTAAAAGCCAGCAGCACCGCTAAAATCTGGAAGGCTGAACAAAACGCGCTGCTGATTGAAAAAGTGGCTGAACAAGAAGAACAGAAGCCTTCCCTGTATTAGGGAAAGAGGATACCTTGCCCCCTGAAACCGACACCCGAACCTTTTATCTTGCAGCGCAAAACGTCTTGCAACACCTGTACCCTGAAGCCACAGATTTAGACTATCTGAATACCGGAAACAATAGCGTGGTTTTTCAGTTTAAAGCTAACGGAAAGGCCCGGGTAGTCAAGCTGAGTGAGCGCAACGTCTTTAATTTTGAGAAGTACCGACTCAGTACCTTTGCACATGATAACCTTCCCCTTCCCCAACCTGCGCAGCAGGGGCAGGTGGGGCCATACTTTTACTTTATTCAGGATATGTGCCCGGGTTATAAGCCTGATTATGCTCAGGTTTCAGAATGGTTTCCTGATCTGGTAAAGCATTTACTTACCCTGCACCGTACCGCCATGCCTTTGACTCAACCGGCAACGGTACACCGAACGGATATCAACTGGGCCCAGTTTCTGAGCAATCATCTGGGCTTTCAAAAAAAGATTTATTTACGCTACCAACAGTCTCCACAATTTGACGCACAACTGCACAATATTTTGGTTAAACACCTGATAGAGAGTCTGCCTTTTTGTCAGGTTCCCCTGTTTCAAATTCACGGTGATCTTCACATCGGGAACCTCAAAGTCACAGGCCAAAACCTCACGGGCATTCTGGATTTTTCATCTTATTGTTACGGGGATTTTCTCTTTGACTATAGTTGGGCCTTGCTATACAGTCCTCCAGAAGTGGTGTTCAAGCACATTGACATGCTCTACTATCATGCTTCTGAAGCGGGCTTTCCACTGGAGCATTTTGTAGAACGGCTCGGCGCTTGCCTGATCAAAGTAGGTATGATTCAAATGGCCCACAAAGCGGTGATTAAACAAGATTGGGAAGGATTCAATTTACTCAAGCACAATTTGAGAACGCTTTTTAATGCCCCTCAACGCTGGCAAAAATAAGCGCCAAAGTTCTCGAAACCCTCCCCCTTCTTCGCCTACTCCCTTATAATTTATTTTACAGTCACCTCGTTAAAAATCATAAAAACCAAAAACTTGACAAATTGACATATAAATTAACATATGTTTACATTAAACAAGTTGTCTTACTTATACTTTCTCATCAGCAAAGGAATTCCCCCGTGAAAAAATCAGTTCTTAAAACCTCTGCACTGGTCACTTTAATGTCTGCCCTGTTGGCGGTTTCCTGCCAGGAGCAAGCTTTACAGGGTTCGTCGCCTGCACCTACTGCCCAGACCGAAGTCAACCAACTGATTGCCCTTCTGTCTGAAAATGGTTCTGATTACGCCTTGCCTCAGGAAACAGACCTGGATCGCATTCCGCAGGACCCCAAAAACCCGCTCACCTCTGAAAAGGTAGCCCTGGGAAAACTCCTCTTTCATGAGACGGCCCTGTCAGGCGTTTCAAAAAACGGGCGTAATGGCACCTGGTCCTGTGCCTCCTGCCACTTTGCCCGGGCGGGATTTCAGGACAAACGGGTTCAGTCTCTCGCAGACGGGGGAATGGGAGACATGGAACACCGTCAGTTGATCGACGAAAACACTCCTCACGCCAATCTGGACAGTCCGAACGTGCATTCTCCCACCATTCTCAATCTCGCCTATCAGGAAAATGTGCTCTGGAACGGCATGGCCGGAGGCCTCGATGACAACTTAAACCATCGGGCGCGCTGGGATAAAACCAAGCCTCACGGCTTTAACTTTCTGGGCTATGGTGGAGCTGAAACCCAGGCCATTATTGCACTGGGCGCTCATCGTCAGACCCACGACAATATGAAATACGAAACCGCCAAAGAACCCGTGACCTTACTGGATGCTTACCCGGAATACGTGAGTCGCTTTCAGAAAATTTTCCCCGGTGAGCCCATGACCCGGGAAAAACTTGGACTGCTCCTTGCCGCCTATGAGCGCACCGTACTGCCTAATAAAGCTCCGTTCCAGCGCTTTATTCAGGGAGACACAAAAGCCTTATCGGCTCAGGAAATCAAAGGTGCCCGGCTCTTTTTTGGCAAAGCACAGTGCGCCAGTTGCCACACAGGAGCCTCTTTGAACAGCCCCGCGTTTTATAGTGTTGGCTTCAAAGATATGGAAGTAGAATTCGGAAATGCCCCTGATGAAAGCACCCGTAAGGGTCGCGGTGGTTTTACGGGCAACCCCGAAGACGATTATAAATTCAAGGTGCCGCAATTATACAACCTCAAAGACGTGCCGGCACTTGGCCACGGGGGCAGTTTTCAGAGCGATAGCCAGCAGTCGGCTCTGGAAAAAGTAGTACGTTATAAGCTCAAGGGCGTGGCCGAAAATCCTGAAGTCCCGGCCAAACAACTGGCCCCGGGCTTTACGGCCATGCAGAGTGTGGATTTCTCGGAAGCCGAAATTCAAAGCCTGATAGCTTTTGTGTCAGAGGGGCTCTACGATCCCGATCTCAAACGCTACGAACCCACTTCACTGCCCAGTGGCAAACGCATCATTAATGATGATGACTAAAGCGCGAAAATAGGATAGGCCTCTGGTCGTTGCTGTAAAGCAGCGGTCAGTTCCGGGCTCAGGTTATTCGGTAAGGTGATCACGGGAGCAGGATCTGAAAGGGTGCTGGAGGCAAACTCCAATTGCAGCATGAGTCGCACGCCTTTTGTTAATGGCTTACCGCGATGAAAAGCGCGGGTATCCCCCAGAATAACGTCACCGGCGGAACCCGTAAGCGTCCGTAAAGCTTTCTCACCGTACACGGCAAGCAATTCCTGCTCTGTCCAGCGCTGATCCACCGCCAACTCCAGCGGAGGGGGAGCCTGAGAACCCGCAACGTACTGATGGGGTCCATTGTCTATAGACACATCGGTGATATAAAAAAAGCAGTTGACGAAGTGAAAGCGATCCAAATCCACATGAAACACCTGCCCCGTGGTGCGGCTTTCGGGTAAATCTGTAGCCACAGACCACCAGAAATAAGCCTGCACCAGCCGGGCAGGGCTTTGCAAAAAATCGCTAGCATAAGTAAACCAGCGCTCCTGAGCCGCCACGGCCTGAATTTCAGGACATCGCCACATCTCATGGGCATCAAAATCATAACGCCGGGCCACCGGACGTTCCGGTTCAAAAAGCAGATAAGCAGGCTGTGAAGTATTCGGATCGTGATAAGCCGGTTTCGCCCGCGTATTCCGGGCAAAGGTCTCAATGGCAGCACAGGTCTCCCTGCTGAGTTGCTGCGCCCACTGAGCATACCCTTCGCTGTAAAGCGCCTGCTTTTGGGGTTTGGGAAGACTGCTAAATACAGAACCTGCATTTGCCGGAGCAACGGGCAAGATCTGCTGATGTAAATAACGAATCCAGAGGGTGGTATAGCCACGGGTCAGAAAATGCAGACGCCGCAGCGTATAATAACCGGCAAAGGCAAAGTGTCCTGTTTCCAACCAGCGGTCTATATGTCTGACAGCCCGCTCTAACCACTCCAACGGGGGCTCTTCATCCCTTGCCAGGGCAGCCTGTACATGCTGAAAATAAGCGGTTTCCTCTACTGAAGCCGCAGGGAAAGCCTTTTTGAATAGACCCCGGTCACAGGAAAAACCACAGAGCCAGATCAGCATTTTTTTCAGCGGGAACGACGGTTCGAACGTTGTCACGCTGTCAGAAGCGAGCAGGCTGGCTCTGTACTTTAAAAGCGGAGCCAGCGCTTCCCGTAGATCAGGCGCTTGTTCAATCAGGTCAAACGCCTGTGTCAAAGCCGTTGTACTCACGCGCCTTCTGCCGGATTATTGATGCTACCCATAAATAAGATTTGCGAGGTGGCCTCATCGCGAATCAAAAATAAAAATGGACGGTTCACGTTCATATCCATCGTGCGCAGAGGCTCTGAACTGGCTTTATTTGACACGATAGTGGTCACCACCGCTGCTTCTGTCCCCTTTTCGTTCACCTCTACAAAACTTTTCTGGGTAATGCGATCAATCTCAGCTTGCGATGAGAGTTGACGTAATCCTCTAAAATCCGTGCCCGGCTTCAGCATTTTACGGGCTCCCATACTGGCTAAAACGGCTTTAAGATCTAACTCTTTTTCTATTTTAAAACGCGGCAGTCGCAAACTACCTCTTTCATAAAAAAATCTGGAGGTAAGTGTTTCAAGTCCTGTTTTTTTGAGGTCATTGACCAGATCGGGTAAAGATTTGTCCGCACTGGGCAAAAACACGTACATATTTAAGGTACCGTTGTCCCCATAAGGCAGCGCAACGGACTGATGAGGAAATTCATCATCCGGTGTGCGGTAACGAAATTCGCTAAACTGGCGCATCATTTGCACCGGCACTTCGTTGTCAGCATTCACAAAAAAGGGGCGTTCCCGGGTTTCAATGGGATCAAACTCATAAGTCCAGTCCCCCTTAAAATAAATAGCGTTCATGAGAATATAAATAATCGACTCTGCGTTCGGATAGGGATTGGGCACAACACCCTCAATTTTGCCCTGGGTTTGATCAGAAGCCCACTGGTTCACGCGCTCTAAGTCTTTGCTTTGTGTAAAATCTACACGCTCGGCATCTGCTTTGAACTGTGTTTGTAAAAGATTGACCCAATCGGGGTTAAGGGGAAAAGCGGAACCCGACCAGACACTGTTCGCAATATCTAACTGTACCTCAGGATTCTGAGTCAACCGCTGCATAAATAAAGGTATATCTTCCGTAAGCTGTGCTCTGGGAATATCTTCAAGAGCGAGGAGTTTGAGCATTTCATCACGAGATTCGCCCTCGGTACCCGCAAGAACCATTTGTAATGCAAGGGTGGCACTCAGTCCGGAAATAAAATGGTTTCCGGTTTGATCTTGTTCAAAAACCTGATGAAAAAGATTCCAACTGAAGGTATTATTGGCCGCCGTCAAAGGACTATCTTTAATCTTTTTAAGTTGTTCAGCACTCAACCAAAATTCAGGCTCTGGCGTGGGTGTGGGAATGGGGGTGGGTGTGGGTGTCGCCGTTGGAGCAGGGGTAGGAGCGGGTGAAA
>CAYFGW010000102.1:0-16105 GCA_964342365.1 uncultured Candidatus Sericytochromatia bacterium
TCGTATTGTAAATGTGGGCAAGCTCTACAATTACGAAGGCCTCAAAAAAGTAGAAATCAAAGAAGCCGTCCCCGGCGATATTATTGCCTTCAGCGGTGTGGGCGAAATTCAGATCGGTGACTCACTGGTGGATATTGAAAATCCTCAGCCGCTGCCCGCCATTGAGGTGGACGAACCCACCTTGCAAATGACCTTTTCAGTGAACGATAGTCCTTTTGCGGGCAAAGAGGGCGAATTTTTGACCTCCCGTCACCTGCGCAAGCGTCTGTATCGTGAAGCCATGACCAATTTAAGTCTGCGGGTAGATGATGGCGATACTACTGACAGCTTTGCGGTGGCAGGCCGTGGCGAGTTGCACCTGGGTATTTTGATCGAAACCATGCGCCGCGAAGGCTATGAGTTCCAAATCAGCCGTCCCCACGTCATTCTAAAAGACATGGACGGTCAAAAAATGGAGCCGTTTGAGCGTCTGGTGCTGGACGTGCCCGGAGATTATGTGGGCTCCTGTATTGATGCCATTGGCCGCCGTAAGGGGGAAATGGTCAATATGGACACTACCGCCGAAAACCGCAGTATCATCACCTTTTCTATTCCCGCCCGGGGCCTGATTGGTTTTGCTTCAGACTACGTGCGCCTCACCAAAGGTGAAGGTATTATGCATTCGGTGTTTGAAGATTACAAGCCCTATAAAGGTGACTTGCCTCAGATTCGTAACGGCGTTATCTGGGCCATGGAAAACGGCACCGTGCGCGCGTATGCTTTGCAACAGTTGGAAGACCGCGGCAGTTTCTTTGTAACTCCGGGAACTGACGTCTACGCGGGCATGATTGTGGGAGAACACAACCGTCCTCAGGAATTGCCTGTGAACGTGTGTAAGGCCAAAAAGCTCACCAATATGCGTGCTGCGGGCTCAGACGATCTTGTGACTCTTAAGGCAGTGCGTCCCATGACCCTTGAAGAAGCCATGTCCTACATTCAGGATGATGAGCTGATTGAAGTGACGCCCAAGTCCATTCGCATGCGTAAAAAGAACCCCAAACGTTAACGGGGCCTTTCCGGATTTTTGATCCTAAGAAAAGATTAAGAATCGCTATAAAATGCGCTATAATTAAGATATATCTTAAGACGGTAAAGAGGAATTTTGGACAGCAGATTTAAAAACCTGTACTCAGATCACTGGGGGATTTTAGAGGTGATGGTCACCGATCATTCTCCCATTGATCTGAAACGTCTGGCCATTCGTGATCGCGGAGATGCTTATCATTTTGTGCTGAGTTATGGATATGATCTCAATAACCCTGAAGATGCCGATGAAGTGAACCGCATGAAAAACGAAGCGGTGGACTTTATTCGCGGCTTCTTTCTAACGGACATTTCCGAAGAATTCTATCCGCTGGTGCTGCCTGACAGCATTGCCCATGCGGACATAACCGATCTGCTACTGTTGGCATCTTCTAACCCCAGAGCTTCGTTACAAAAGTGGTCCTGTGCCGTGTTGCGGATTATGCATACACTGGCTCATGTGGTGAGTGATTTATCTGCCCACTATTTTCCCGATATCCAACAGCAGGTGCTCGGCCCGTATTATGAGCATATTCACAAAGAGGGCGAGCAGTTGTTTCTGGGAACGGGAGATCAGGCGATTCCTCTGGTAGAATTTCAGGCCAAGGCCGGCAAAGAGCGGGATTCGGCGATTTTGAAACTCTTGCACAAGCGGGAAAACGTGGCGGCGGACATTTTTGATCGTATCGGGGTGCGCTTTGTGACCCAGGATCGCATGGACGCGCTGCTGGTGCTGCGCTATCTCAGAGAGTATCATCTGGTGCCTTTTCCCAACGTCAAGCCCAGTCGCTCCGTGAATACTCTGATTCATATTGATAAATTTCGCAAAACCTTTCGCGAGCTGTATCAGCGTTATCAGAATGAAGAAATCAGTGACGATGAGTTTGAGCATATTCTCAGGCACAGTGCTCAGTTTCGTGACGTACTGAGCCCCCGTCAAATCCATCGTATGTTTAACCGCAATCCTTTTACCAGTAAAAACTACCGTTCTATGCAGTTTACGGTGCGTCAACAGGTGCGTATTAATAACCCTTTACACCCCTTCAAATCGGAGATGCCTGTGCCCAGAGGGGACGAAGTGGCCAAGGCCCGCTTTGAAGCTGCCAAGCCTTTCTACCGCTTTTTCTTTCCCTATGAAGTGCAGATTGTAGACATAGAAACCCATCGCAATAATCGCACAGGCAGTTCCAGTCATAATACGTATAAACAACGCCAGCTCATTGCCGCCCGTCAGCGGGTGCTGGGCGGTTTGCTAAAGCCGATTAAAGCCATTGCAAAGACCCAATCCCGCAGCGGTAGCAGCGCAAAAGCTTAATCGTATTCACGCTCTTTTTCGTAATCACGTTCTCTTTCATACTCGGTTCCCAGTTCACTGGCCTCTGAATATCCCATGCCCTGTTCGTAATCGTAGTCTTCTCTTTCACCTGCACGGGTATTCATTTGAGATTCGTACATTCCGTCCCCGTCATTGTTGTCCACTTCAGACTCACAGCCGGTGAAGCCCAGGCTCAGAGCAAATAGTGTAGATAAAATCAGTTTGGTTTTCATAAATTCCTCTTTTCTTGTGATGTTCTTAGCTTAAGAGCTGACTTAATAAAAGAGGCATAAGTGTCCCTTAAAGAAAAAATAAAGTCTGCCACCCTTTCTTTTTTTGTTAAAAAAGGTTATGATTATATTAAGTAACGATTAATTTAAGAGGTGGATACATGTTAACGGCACTGCAACGGCTTTCTCATCAGGTTTTGACGGGCTCTCTCAAAAAGTCCAAAGCCACGCAGCCGCTTCCAACTTCCCCCCGTCGTGCTACAGATCAACTGCAGGTGCATCACCCCCGTAGCGTTCGTGTGCCGGGTATTAACCCCCGTTTAACGGGTTTATTGTCCAGTTCAGCTCACTTGCAGGGTGCTCTTGCAGCGATTCAAAAAGCGCCTGATGAGCAAAGTTTGCAAGATGCCAGAGCCAATTTTCGTGTGGCCATTCGTGCCCTGGGTCTGCCTGCCTTACACAATTTGTCCGAAGACATCAAACAAGAAATGGCCGCCACGGGAGATTTTCGTACCCAGCGTTTTTTAGATCAGCTTTCGCAGGATGTGCATCTGGAGCGCTATGAAAAAGGGGCTGATTTACAGCCTGCGCCCGTTACTGCTCCGCCGCTCCCCGGTCATACTCCCGAAGGCATTGTGTCAGGCAGCTTAAAACAATTACATTCAGACGCTTCTGAGGCCAATTTCAGAACCACTCTCGCGGGTTTTCGCGTGGCGGTTCGGGAACTGGATCTTGAAGCGCTTCAGCAGGTGCGCACCTTGCTGGGCTCAGCCATGGCCACGTCTGAAGATTATCGTACCCAGCTTATGCTGAACAGCGTAAACAATGCGCTTACCGAGGAACTCATTCACCGGGGGGTGAGCAGCCCCAATACGCCGCCGCAAATGCCTCCCGTCCTGAGCACTCGCCCTCAGCTTATGGTGAAAGACGCGCTGCAACTGTTACACAAAAATATGACCCAGAGCCAGTTCAAAACGGCCCTGGCCGCCGTCAGAGTTTCTGCCCGCAATTTGAGTGCTCAGCATATTGAGCAACTGAGAGCATTGTTCCAGGCAGAAACCCGCAATCCCGCGCACGATTATCGCACCCAGCTTTTCTTGCACCAGGCGATGCTGTCTCTGGTTTAAGATTCAGCTTGCTGAAGGCTCTTGTCCGTGCCCTCAAAACGCACGGCGCGGTCTTTGATGGAGATCAGATCTTTGAGTTCGTAAATGTTTTTGTAACCGTAGCCGTACAGGTTAATAAACGTGGGGATATTCAGAGCCAGTGGCGCTGACTTGGCCTGAAAATTGATGGGATCATCTTCGAAATTATTATTGCAGTAAATCAGAATACGTGTGGTTTTACTGGGAATTACTTTGGCGAGTTTTTCGGTGGTAAAGTCAGAAAAATTCAGGTGTACGGCTCCCTTTAAATGACGTCTGCGATAAGCGCTGGCAGAGCGAGTATCCAGAATGATGGTGTTTTTATCCTGAGACATGCTTAAAAAGGTTTCTAAGGGCACGCGACGATCTTTGCGATATGCGTATGCTTCTCCACTCAGCTCCTGAAATGCGGGGTAGTTTATGTTGGACACGGGACGCAGTAGTGGGGCCTTTTTGGGGGCTCCGTGGACACCAAAGGTGAGGGTAAGAAAAAAGGCAAGGGGTGTGATCCGTTTGATAACTTGCGACATAAGTTAAACTCCTGCTGATGCAATAGGCTTATTATTCAGTCTAATTTTTTTACGTTTTTTTTTCAAGTTTTTTGGTGGGTTGGGAATCGGTAGTGATGCTGCTTTTCCTGTTATAATTACTGCAATTTGCCCAAGGAGCTTGACTATGATTGCCAAAGAAACACAGGTAAGAATCTACGAAAAAATGCTGGTATCCCGTCAGTTGGATACCCTTTTGTCGCAGCCCCGTATTCTGGGTAACCCCTTTTATATCGGCTCCACTTTTGAAGAGCCCCTGGCTATTCTGGGCATGCTGATGAATGTGGGGGAAGGTCTTGAATACGACATTTTGGCGCCTTACTATCGTTCTTTGCCCTTACTCATTGGCATGGATGTTCCCGTGGAGTCTTTTATGCGCCAGGCGGCCATGCGCGATACGGATCCCTTCTCTAAAGGCCGTCAAATGGTCAACCATTTTAGTGAAGCTGAGCATAACGTCATTCCCGTTTCTTCCTGTGTCACGGTACAGGCCGGCAAGGGCTATGGTACTGCCCTGCTGCAAAAGATGCATGCCAAAGCGCCGGTATTAACGGTGGTGCACCTGGGAGACGCCATGTGTGCAGAGGCCGACTTCTGGGTTCTTTTACAGGAAGTGGCCCTGCGAGAACTGCCTGTGCTCATTCTGATCAGCAATAACGCCGCCGGTATTCATACGCCCTACACTTCCGGTTCCGCGGCTCCCTGTCAGAGTGCCTGGGGTGTGGGGGTGGAAATTGCCACCTCTTCTAAACCCGACAACAAACATCTGGCCAACTACGTACAGTCCTATAGTCCAGAGCTTCCTGAGGACGTTAAATACACCCCCAGTCCCCGAGCGGGCTGGCAAATTGTAGACGGTGCGGACGTGGCCTCCGTTTATGCTTCTGCACAGGCGGCCTTTGAATATATTCGCAAAGAACGGAAGCCCTATCTGCTGGAGTACCGCACCGAGCGGGGCCGTCATCACTCCTCTTCGAGCAATCCTTCGGGGAATATTTTAGAGCAGGTGGCGGACGCGGATCCTTTGCAGGCTTTTGAAGCTACACTACTGGAGCAGGGTGTTTTGAGCCGTGAGCAGATGGATAAAATGCAGCAGCAAATTGAAGCGGATTTGATGGCAAAAGTGGAATCTGTGAAAACAGAGCCTGCGGCGGAAGACGCCGTGAGTGGTATGTACTATGAAGGCAGTTGGACCCCCGGACAGTAAATCGGGGCTGCTACCGGACTTCTGGCAACAGGTTGTGCTGGTAGTCAATACGTAGCAAAATACGATGGTTGTCTTCGGCCACCGCAATAGCGGCTTCTCTTTTGAGGCCGTCTTCTGTCAAATTCGCTGAAAAGGTGCTGGTCCCTCCGATTTTGAATTTGAAATCTTTACTTTCTCTGCCCTTCAGGGCTTTCACGGTTTTTTTCTGACCGCCCAGGGAAAAATGCAAATCTTTGATCTCCATATCAGAGGTGTTACTCACTGTCACAGTGACCGTAGAAGCCCCGGGAGCAGCTCCCTGAGCCTGAAAGGTGCTAAAAGTCACCCAGGAAAAAGCCAGACCCAAACTGAGGGTAATGGTGTGACCCAGAAAGTGTTTGCGTCTGCTCCGCAGGGTGTTTTTGGACGCGCTTTTGTCGTTGTAGTATTTGAACATATGGTAGACGCCCACACCGCTGATTAAAAAGGTTAAAAAGCTTAAATAAAAGCCCAGGGTGGCCAGCAAAGGTTGGGGGCTAACGAGCCAGAACAGCAAGCTGCTCAGGCAAAGTATCATGGCAATTAGACCGGTGAGATATATAAATTTATAGCGTTCCATGGAAACATATTATCATTTTCTAAAACGCATCGGGATCACAAAAGAGATGAATAGGTTCTTTTTGCAGCGAAAAACTCACAGGGGTTTTGCTTTTTAGCAGTTCACCGTCCTGTTGCAGGGCCAGGGGGCTGTCACAATGCACGTCAATGGCTTTACCCCGGTACAGACCAAACTGGGGGCGTTCCACATCTTCACCACTCAAAAGTTCCTGAAGAGCTTGCAAAACGCTCTGGGTAAACACCCCCCAGTTAAACTCTCGCACAACAATCACGTCCAGCAGCTGATCGCGGGGATCAATGGCCTGCACCAGTGGCACACGAAAATTAAGCCGGCCCAGGTTGGCTACCAGTACTGCTACCGCACGGGGTTCCGCTATTTTTTGACCATCAATCGTTAAATGAAGCTCGACGGGAGTGCGATCCATTTGCTGGGCCAGCGCTCCCACGTAACCCAGAAGGCCCCAGGTGGGTTTCAAATTTTCGCTTTCTTTGATCATTTCAGCATCAGTTCCAGCGCCTGCCAGCATAAGAAAACTGCGTTGTTCATGCAAACTGCGAATACAACCCAGATCAAAAGGTTTATGTTGCCAGTCTTCTAAAATATGGCACAGGTAGGGCACATCGAGCTGAGTATAAAGATTCTGGGCTATCAGGTTTCCTGTGCCCCCCGGGTACACGAATAAAGGCTGTGGGCTTCCCTTAATGTGGTTAGCCAGAGAGCTAATAGTGCCATCACCACCCACTCCAATAAGGCCGTCAAAATCGGACAAGTCATGTAACAAATCTTCAAGGGATTTGTCCTGTGCAGGATTAAACTCACGACAGGTCAGTTGATGTCCCATGACAGCCACCTCCTGCTTGAATTCCTGGAGCTGTGTGCGCTGTTGACCGGAGGCGGTATTTTCAATTAAAAGGAGTGATTTAGACATGCTATCATTCAAGCATGAAACCTAAGATGAAACAAATTGAAATGTACACAGACGGAGCCTGTCTGGGCAATCCCGGCCCCGGAGGCTGGTGCTGTTTGATGCGCTTTGGACCCCATGAGCGGGTGCTCAAAGATGGTGAAGCCGAAACCACCAATAATCGTATGGAAATTCAGGCGGTGCTCTCAGGACTTCAGTCCCTGAACGAGCCCTGCGTTGTGGAGCTGTACTCAGACTCTCAGTACGTGCTCAAGGGTCTTAAAGAATGGCTGCCGGGCTGGGTGCGCAAAAACTGGAAAAACAGTCAGAAAAAGCCCGTGGCCAATGCGGATCAGTGGAAGCAATTGCACGAACTCCTGCAGGTTCATCGGGTCAATACCCACTGGGTCAAAGGACACGCCGGTCATCCGGAAAATGAGTTTTGCGACACCAACGCCAGTGAACAGGCCCACCGGTATGCAAAAGCTTAGTCGCTTTTCGGGTTTGCTTTTATTTGCGGTCTTCTCACTTACAGCCTGTCAGCAGGAGTTGAAGTCCGAACGCATTGTGCAGGACGTGCTGGCGCAAAGCTATGTGAAAAATTGTGCCAGAGCTGGTTTAAAGCCAGAAGTAGAGGTGCTGGAGCAAAACCGTGAGAAAGAAGAGGTCCACGTTAAGGTGGTGCTGCACTTTGACGGAGAACACGATGCGGCCAGTGGTGCACTGCTCTGCGATAAAAACATGGGCGCCACATTGATTTACGCCACAGAAAACGGGCAGGCTACCGTGCAGCGTTTGCAATTGCAGCCTACCCGTCGTCAATTAAATGTGTTGCGAGGCGGTTAGCGTTCTGGTGGACCTGTGGGTCAACACACGGGCTGTGCGCCCATAAATTCCGCAGGAGTCAGACGCTGTCCGCGGGCAAAACTACCGGCGTCCATGGCCTTACTGCCTGCCAATTGTACTTCTAAAAGCTCCAGAACGCCTTCACCGCAGCGCATGCGAATAAAGTCCTTGCCCACATCCAGAATTTGGCCGGGAACGCCCCGGTACTCGTCCGGTTGCTCCATGTACAAACGCGCCCGTTTGACTTTTAAGGTTTTGTCCTTAAAAAAAGTGTAGGTGCCGGGCCAGGGGGTAAATCCGCGAATCTGGTTGTACAGGGCTTCTGCAGGTTTCTGCCAGTCCAGTTCGCCATCTTCTTTTTTGAGCATGGGGATGGTGGTGGCCGCTTCATGATCCTGAGGAACGGGTTTGACGTCACCGGACAAATAGCCCGGTAAGGTTTCTAGTAAAAGTTTTGCACCGGCTTCAGACAGTTTTTCTGACAGGGTGACGGCGGTGTCCGTATGGGTAATGGGGACGGTGCTCTTGAGCAGCATATCCCCGGTGTCCATGCCCGCATCCATCACCATCGTGGTGATTCCTGTTTCTTTTTCGCCTTTGACAATGCTCCATTGAATAGGAGCAGAGCCACGATAAGCGGGTAAGAGCGAAGCGTGTACGTTGATGCAGCCGTGGCGAGGCAAATCCAGAATGCTCTGGGGCAAAATCTTGCCATAGGCCACCACCACAAAAAGATCGGCGTTGACAGCTTTGAGAGTTTCAAGGGCTTCCGGGTTTTTCTTGACCCGGGCAGGCTGATACACCGGAATACCGTGAGCTTCTGCCAGTTGCTTGACAGGAGGAGCCGTCATGACTCGCTTACGGCCCACAGGTTTATCTGGTTGCATAACGGCCAGCACCACGTCATAATCCGCCTCAATCAGTGCTTTTAAGCAGGGAACCGCGAAGGCCGGGGTTCCCATAAACACCACGCGGGGTTTAGACATTTGCAGGTTCTTTCTCAGCTTCGGCTGAGGCCTTTTCTTCTGCTTCCTGAGCTTCCATTTGTGCCTTGAGTGCTTCTAACTCTTCTGGCTCCAGAGGCATTTCAGCGGGCAGTTCTCCACTCAGAATTTTCTTAATGCGATTCTTGAGGACGGGAATACCCTCATTGAGAGCTTCTTCGTTATCTACATGCTCTGTGAAAAGCACGCCGTTGAGGTGATCCAGTTCGTGCAAGAGCGCACGGGCCAGCAGTCCCTGACCTTTAACGGTGATTTCTTTACCACTGAGATCCAGTGCCTTGATGACACAGCTTTCGGGGCGTTCCACTTCGGTATAAAACTCAGGCAGGCTGAGACAGCCTTCGCCACCCATTTGTGTGCCGTCCACGGAAACCACTTCAGGGTTGATTAAAAACAGCGGCTCTTTTTGATACTCTTCGCCACAGTCCACAATAAAGAAACGCTTGGACACGCCCACCTGGGGAGCGGCCAGGCCCACACCGTTATAGTGGTACATGCTGTCCAGCATGTCCTGAGCCAGTTTGAGTAAGCTGTTATCAATGCGCTTAACGGGTTTTGCAGGGCGCGTCAGGACGGATGCGCCGTAATATTTGAGATCCAGAATGGCCATAATTTTAAATCCTACTATTTTGTCCGATTTTATCTTTCATTATAACATAGCGAAGTTTTTTAAAAAAAGTATTCAGGGTGTAACGCTATGGGGTTGCAATAATTGCCACAGCACGTTACGATAGAATTCTAAGAGATATCATTTTATGTATCTCTGGATGCTGATGATGACCGGGAGAACCACCCCCTTTCTCCCGGTATTTTTGTGTCCAATGAGATATTTTAAACTTAGGCTTTATTTAATTGATTTATAATCTATCAAATGACTAGAATCGAAGAAAACGATGTCCGCCCGTTACAGAACCCGCACCCTTTTGCCTTCTGATCAGGACACTTACCGGTGTGCTGTGGATGCGTTGCGGGCTGGTCAGGTCATTGCCATTCCCACAGAAACCGTCTACGGACTGGCGGGGGATGCTTTTAACGAGTCGGCCCTGGACGCTATTTTTCAGGTGAAGGGACGTCCGGCCATGAACCCCCTGATTTTACACATTGCCTCTCATCAGGCGCAAACCGTGCAGGATCTGATTGACGCAGAATTTGTGCGGCCCGACGTGATTCCCAAAGACATTGAAGTGGCTCTGGATCGTGTGATGAACGCATTCTGGCCCGGTCCTTTGACCCTTGTCCTTCCCCGCCATGAACGCATTCCCGACCGCCTGACTGCCGGACTGGACACCGTGGCCTTGCGCGTACCTGCTCACCCTGTGGCCCGTAAATTGATTGAGTCCACATTTCCCCTGGCAGCACCCAGCGCCAATCGGTCAGGTCGTATTAGTCCCACCTCTGCAGAGGCGGTAGCAGAAGAGTTAAAGGGACGCATTAAATATATTATCGACGGTGATGCCTGTGAAGTGGGGCTGGAATCCAGTATTCTGGCTTATTTAGAAGGACAACTGCGTCTGCTGCGACCGGGTGCGATTTCTTTAAAAGAACTGCGCCGAGAAAGCGGCTTTAAAATTTTGCCCGCCCAGAAACATCCGGTAGAAGTGAAAGCCCCGGGTATGTTGCAATCCCACTATGCGCCCGATACCCTCTTAAAAACCTTTCGTTCCGAAAACGATCTGCTGCAATTGCTTAAATCTGAGGAGCATTCCCCCCCCGCCATACTGACCCTGGCTCCTTTAAATACCGAGAACGAGGAACTATTGTCTTTGATGGATTCCCGTCAGGCTACCGCCTACTTTTTAAGCGAATCGCGAGACTTTACAGAAATTGCGCGCTGCCTGTTTGCGCGGCTGCGGGGATTGGACCAGTCTCCTCACGGCGTGATTTATGCGCAGTTGCCCCCGCAGGATCAGGGCTTAGGACAGGCCATTCGAGATCGCTTGCTCAAGGCCGCTGCGCCGAGAACCCTGTTTTCATAATGAAAACAAAACTTCTTTCTCTGGCAGTGGCGGCTCCGCTTTTGACCCATTTTTTCATGGGCGTGCCCGCAGAAGCCAAAAAACGCCTTCGTTTGCGGCGCACCACGGGAAACGCCTCTTATTATGGCCCCGGCTTTCATCTGCGTTCCCGTACGGCCAGCGGGGAGCTGATGAATATGTACAAGCTCACGGCTGCTCATCGCACCCTGCCTTTTGGCACCCGTCTGCGGGTCACCAATTTGCGCAACGGGAAGTCTGTGGTGGTGCGTATCAACGATCGTGGCCCTTTCCACAAACGTCGTGTGGTGGATCTTTCCCTGGGGGCCTTTAAAAAGATAGCTTCCCGTCGTGCGGGGATTATTCCTGTCAAAATTGCGCTGGTGCCTCGAGCGCCACGTAAAAAACCCGGCAAGATTATAACCTCTCTGCCGGGTCAAGAACAGGCCTGGAAAATGCGTCTGCCTGCTTTAGATCCTTAAAAGATTTTGCCAATGGTTTTGCTGGCCAGGCCGGTGTAGTAGCTGATGCTCTGGCTGAAAGAAGCCACCGGATGTTTGAAGCGGGTGGACCAGCTGCTTTCGTTCAGGCGTGTGGCGAATTCTTCCTGGGTGTGGCTGGTGTCTTTGTCTTTGTCCATACTCTTATAAAAGGAGGCCAATTCACCAATGCCTACTTTGCCGTCGGCCACGCTGATTTCGTCCACCACGGCAAATTCGTAGTCCCGGGCCATGTTAATAAAGAGTCCGTCCCCTTTGATCTGGCTGACAGCTTTATACTCTTCTTTATCGAGTTTGTAGTCGGCATTTTTGTCCGCTGTGAGCACATCACGGGTGGCTCTTAATTCCCACATGCGATCAACGACAGGACCTAAAGACGGTAACTTCATAACAGCAAAATCCTTTGAATATGACTGCTTTTATTATAGTGACGCGCTGTGAGAAACTTAAGTGAAAATAGTTAACAAAAGGTTTTTGTGAGGTTAACTTATAGTAAAATCTAAAACCCTGACGTGACGTCATTTAGTAAGAGATAGATGTCAATTGGAAGATTTTTCCGTTTTGTTTTAACCAGTTCCCCTGATGATCGACAATGCGAAGAAGATATGCGACTTTAGGTTCCTGCGTTTTATGAGTGCTCAATGTGCTATTCGGTGCTCCTGTTTCTGTCAGGGGAAAGTAGACAAGCATACCCCGATGAGATATGTCGGGTGAAAAAACGCGGGTGCCCAGAGGCTGACTTTTTTGCGGCTGAAGGGGGTTTTTTAATGGAATCCAGAAGGGATTTTTGCTAAGTTGCGCCACTTCTCTAAGATGCTCAAGACGATCTGGATAAAGGTCGTGATCCACCTGGTAAGTTTCAAGTTGTTCTTGCAATTTCCAGGCATTTGACATAAGTTGACGTCGTTCTGTTTTAATCTGCTCTAACAGTATAAACAAGCTCTCTAAATACTTTTTTTCAATACCAGGTAAGGGTTTTCCGAACCATTCTTGGCTGGCCTGCTCCAGCAATATCCGGGCAGAGATGCCGCTTTTGTCTTTAATTTCCCAGTTTATGGGGTGATTCAGAAGGGCTCTGGCCGTGATGTAACTTCGCTGTTTTAGAGCCACATGCATTAGGGTTTCACCCTGGTGATTACGGTGCTGAAAATCGAGGCCTTTTAAATGTTCTGACCTGAGAAAATCTGGCTGAAAAATTTCGGGACGCTGGGTTCTTATGGCCATAAACACAGCGGTTTCCCCTTTTGTATTTTCAGTTTGCCAGCTTTCTCCAGCAGTCAGCAACAGGGGAATATGTTGCCATTGTCCTTTACGTATGGCCTGATGGAGTGCTGTGTGACCTGGCTTCTTTTGATTTTCAAGAGTCATTCCTTTTTCTGCCAAGATAGTCAGCGCTTTATTGTTATACCCCGCTGCATGTACCCATGGGGAATAGCCTTCTGAATCAGGTTGAAGAAGATTAACTTTCTGTTTATGTAGCCAGTGTAAGGCATCCGGGTTGTCGCTAACGGCCGTCAGAATCAGTTTATGTTTGTCTTTAGCAGAAAATGTGCCAGCATGCCACAGGGTTTGTGCAACGTTCCAGTGGCTCCGGGTTAATGCGACTTCCATTGCGGGAACAAAACGCAGTTCTGTTCTTATATTTTTTTGATTGAGCAGGGTTTTGAGACCCGGTAAAAACCCTCTCTTTGCCGTAGCGACCCAAAGTTTATTGGCATAAGCAGAGGTGCTTTGGGTGTTCCTCAGGATATTAAACAGTGTGAAAAACAGTTCGGGTTTGCCCACGCCCTGACCGTAAAAATTAATCACTTGATCAATGGAGGTCAATATATCGGGATGATTTACAGGAATTTTGAGATACCATGCCATGGCTTCTTCTCGATCTACAGGAGTTCCTTCTCCTTTAGCATGGGCATCGCCAATGAGAGGGTAGGCCTCTGTTTTACCTGCTTTTGCAGCCTGATAAAGCCAGTAGAGAGCTTCAGATAAACGGTCTTGTGTCTGGTATTCGTAGGCCAGTACCATCATGTCTTGACCATCACCCCTGAGCACTTGTTTCTTTAACATGTCTATTCTATTCATGTTTTCTTTGGGCGAGCTTTTTAAAAGTAGCAAACCTGAAGGAATCATTATGCCTTGCCGAGTAAAAGTGAGCGCCCATTGAGCCATTTTCATGTCACTCTGAGGAACCCCCAGGCCATTTTTGTACATTTGCGCAAGCATATATCCTGCAACAGGTGTTCCTGATTGGGCGCGTTTTTGTAAAGCGGATGCCGCTTTCTTGCACAGGCTTTGAGCTTTTTGCTTATTTTCAGGAACAAGCTGACCTATGACATATTCCTGACACAGTAAAAACTGTCCATAAGGGTGATTTTGCTTTTCAGCGGCCTGTATCCACTTGAGTGCCCGTTGTTTTTGAAAAGGGGCCACAGCTTTTCCTCGCAAATGTAACCCAAGTAGAGCTTGTGCTTCAGCTTCGCCAGCCTGTGCTTTTTTATGTAAGTTCAGGCGAGTTTGTAAGGGAGTGGCATGCACAGCCAGTGGAAAGTACACCAGTGCAATGCAAAGTAAAAGCCGAGCAATGCGCTTCAATGCGCCGCTTCTTTTTTAAAGATTTTGCCCACGAGGGTCACCACGGCCACAATCAACGCTCCGGCCACAAGACCCACCACGCCGTTAATCAACGTGCCTGTGACACCTTCTAAAATAACGCCCACACCGGGAATGGCACCTACCGTGTGGCCCGTATCTTCAATCAGGTGATGTAAATGTAGAGACGGTACCAGTTGATCCACGCCGTGGGTCAAAATCCCGCCGCCCACCAAAAACATGGCGGCCGTACCTACAATGGAGAGGGTTTTCATGAGCAGGGGAGCCGCTTTTAAAATGAGCTTGCCCAGTCCTTCCAGCACATTATTGTTCTTTTTCACCAGGTAAAAACCCAGATCGTCCATTTTGACAATGCCGCCCACCAGGCCATAGACTCCCATCGTCATGATCAGAGCAATCGCCACGAGTACGGCGGCTTGCATACCCAGACTGGCGTTTTCTACGGTTCCCAGAGTAATGACGAGAATTTCTGCTGAGAGAATAAAGTCTGTGCGTATAGCGCCTTTGATTTTGTTCTTTTCAAAAGCTACCAGATCTACTTTGGGGTCGGCGGCAGCCTTAACGTGGTTTTCGTGATCGTGAGGGTGTAAAAATTTGTGGGCAATTTTTTCAAAGCCTTCAAAACATAGATAGGACCCTCCTAACATCAGTAAAGGAGTAATGGCCCAAGGAATTATCGCGCTAATGAGTAGAGCCGCTGGAATGAGAATCGCTTTATTAATAATGGAGCCCTTGGCCACGGCCCACACCACGGGAATTTCTCGTTCCGCTCTAACACCGGTTACCTGTTCGGCGTTCAGGGCAAGATCGTCTCCGAGTACGCCCGCCGTTTTTTGAGCGGCCACCTTGGTCATCACGGAGACATCGTCCAAGAGGGTGGCAATATCGTCAATCAGGGTTAATAGGCTGGAAGCGGCCATGGTTCACACTCCTTTGATTTGTATTCACTATACACCACACGTTGCCAAAAACATTTGAAACTAAACCGCGTCTGTTTTGAGCCAAACACCGGTAACTTCAGGAATTTGCGTCAATTGCTGAGCTTCGATTTGTTTTGCCATGTCTTCCCGAAAAAAGCACGAAAGGTGCCCAGTGTTTCGATACAGACCACCGTGGGAATTTCTGCATGGGTGGCCTGTTGCAAATGAAGCTTATCCGACACCAGGGGATGAGCCAGAACCTGCCCCACCTTATCGAGGTATATTTGTGTGACGCGACCGGTACCTATGCTAGCTTCTATCACGATTTTATCTTCAAAATCCAGTTGGGTCAGCAGCAATTTTTTCAGGTTGTCTTCTACGTCTTCGCAGGTGACCAACCGGGGGTAAATGTCTGCCTGATGCTGATAAACGTCGAATTGTTTTTCACTCATAGCGTTGCTTTTCAATAGATATATTCATTAATCTCTACCAAAGAGCCTCCTAGTACCCAGAGGGCAGAGCTGCTCCGACCATAGCGGGTGGTGAAGGGAGGCAGCAACGGCACGTTGCTCACAGGGGCTATGCATATTCATGAAACAGTATTATACTAAATGTATGCCTAAACGAAGAGTGACTTACCGACTCTATCCAAATACTGAACAAAGTAAGCGTATGCAAACTATGCGCTACTTGCACCAGCAGTATTACAATGCAGCCCTTGAGCAGCGCATTACCGCTTATCGCAAGCACGGTATTTCACTCCATTTCAATGACCAATGCAAAGAAAACAAAGAGGTCAGAGAGCTTGAGGATTATGCGGAGCTTAATTCCCAGTCCTGTCAAGTCACGCTCAAGCGTGTTCATCTGGCTATGCAAGCATTCTTTCGTAGGGTAAAGTCAGGTGACACCCCGGGTTTTCCTCGCTTTAAGTCATTGGCTCGTTATTCTGGTTGGGGTTACAAAACGCACGGTGACGGCTGGCGACTGCATAGCGAAGAAAAGCACGGTTATCTCAGGCTGTCAGGCGTTGGCTACATCCGCATGCGAGGCAAAGCCAGGACACAGGGTACTCCTAAAACGCTAGACATTATGTATAAACAGGGCAAATGGTATGCCTCAGTCGTTTTTGACTGCCAACCCAAACGCAAACAGGAAGAAATCACGGGTGCTATTGGCCTGGATTGGGGTGTAGAAACCTTCGCCACTCTGGCTCATGACAGCGGTGAGTATACCGCCATTCACA
>CAYFGW010000103.1:0-16085 GCA_964342365.1 uncultured Candidatus Sericytochromatia bacterium
TCTGACGCATGATGTGGAAAAAGTCGTTTTTCTGGAACTTGATCAGGCGCGTTTTGTAAAAAGAGCGACTGACCTTAACAATATCGCGGTGGTGCAAGTATTCGTGAGCCTGACCGTCCAGGGTAATGAGTACCTCCTGAGACTGTTCCCGCAGCAGGATTTTCACCATGGTTTCTTTCCAGTCGGGAATCACCACCGAACGGTTAAACAGAGCATGAGGACAAATGGGGTTCACAATATACGCCGCCACATCGGGCAGCATAATGGGGCCACCAGAACTCATGGAATAGGCGGTAGATCCGGTGGATGAAGCAATAATCAAGCCATCTGCACGGTATGTGGTAACGTATTCCCCTTCCACATAGGTGGCCAGATCAATAATATAAGAAAGGGGGTGACGCATAATGGCCGCGTCGTTCAGGGCATGAAACAGTAGTCGGGACTGATAGTGCTCGTCCAACACCTCAATTTTGAGCATATTGCGCTCTTGAATGAGGTATTCTCCCGCCAGAAGTTTTTCCAAAGCCGGGTATAAATCTTCAAGGGCCGTCTCAGAAATAAAGCCCAGGGAGCCCGCATTAATACAGAGCAGAGGAATACCACGGGGTGCTAATAAACGGGCCGCATAAAGCACCGTTCCGTCTCCACCGAGTACGAGGGCCATTTTGAGGCGGGTGCCGCTGGTTTCTTTTTCAAAGGCGGCATTGGACTCGTAGTGGGAGGTAAACATAAAGACATTTTCGCCCCGCTCCTCAAGCCAGCGCGCCACCTCATGGGCGATATGTTGGGTATCACATTTATAGGATTTGTAGAGATTGTAGACAATACCGATTGCCGGTGCACTCATCGCTTATACCTGCCTGTCACTTGCCCTTACAGCATAACATACAGAAATATTTTGCTTTCCTTCCCCCAACCCATTAAAAAACCTTTTACACTGAAATCATGACACACACAGACTCTTCCGATACCCAATTACTCAGCGAAGCCAAATATTTGTTGGCTTTAGAAGGGTTATGCGAATACAGTAGCGAAAGCGCACTCTTTCGTCAGTACCCCAACCCACAGATGGCCATCCAAAAAGCCTTGTTAGACAGTTTTACGGGATTTAACCCGGAACAATTCCAACAGCGTTTGGCAGAAGAGAACATGACTCTTGAAGGCCCCTGGCAGTGGGAAAAGGGCAGTGCCAAGCCTATGGAAATGCTCAATACGCTCACCCGTCTGGCCCCGGAAGACGAAAAAGTGACCACCGTATTTATGCAGTGCTTACAACAGCGACGTAAATCCAGTAAATACTTACAGCAGATGCAAACGGTGTTTGAAAAATACCCCACTGAAAACAGTCTTTTTGATCTCATCATGACCTATTTGTTGCGTTGGGATATTGCCGCTGCCGAAAGTTTTTTTGAAGCTCATGTACACAAGTTAAGTAACCCGATACTGGGACGTTTTGCCAGTGCAGCAGCCACGTTCTGGAGCCTCGATAGCGATGAAGACCTTACCCCGGCACGGGAAGCCCTCTTTGAACGGATTATGAAACATCAGTTTCAGCTCACGGGACATATCGACCGTATTCCTACTTTTGAAGAAGCCCTCAATTTTTACAAGGCCACCGTATTCTGGTGGGGACTTAAAAAAGAACTGCCTCGCTTCGTGTTTGCCCTCAACCAATTGTTTTATCTGGAGCAAGAACAGGCGGCACTGATGTTTTTACTGGCCCGGGATCAGTTTCAACAGAAACAGGGACTCAAAGAAACCCTGGGACAAAACTATATGGCCGCCACGCGCCGCCTTTTGCAATGGTTCTTTTACACTCTCCTCGATGATCTCAAAGGCGTTCGTGAACTCAAAGCCTTTATGCAGCCTCTTTGGAAGCGAAACACCCGTTGGGAATCTTTTGCCTGATCCTGCGGTAGGATATGTAAAAAAGGATGATTTATGTTAAAACCACTTGCCATGGCACTGAGTGTGCTGATGTTATTGCCCACGGCGGTTCAGGCCGAACTGATCAAAAACAATATTGACTACGTGCATAATGGAGACAAACTCCAGGGCTATCTGGTCTATGACACCGATCATGTAAAGGGCGCTAAAAAAGCACCCGGAGCCCTGGTTTATCACGCCTGGATGGGTATTGGTGAACACGAAAGACAGTGGGCTGACGATCTGGCGCGGGCAGGCTATGTGGTGTTTGCCCCGGATATTTATGGCAAGGGCGTTCGTCCGTCAACGCCGAAGGCAGCGGGTCAAGAATCCAAAAAGTACAAAGAGAATCCTGAACTCATGCGGGGCAGAGCCCTGGCCGGTTTAAAACAATTGCAACAACAACCCTGGGTCAACCCCGATCAGATTGGTGCTCTGGGTTTTTGCTTTGGTGGCGGTGTGGCTTTAGAACTGGCCCGCAGCGGAGCCCCCGTCAACGCCACCATAAGTTTACACGGCGATCTCAAAACCCAGAACCCCGACGATGCCAAACGCATCACGGGCTCCGTGCTGGCCCTGCACGGAGCAGCAGATCCTTATGTACCCATGAAAGAAGTGGTTGCTTTCCAGCAGGAAATGGAAGGGGCCAACGTGAACTGGCAGATGCAGCTCTACGGGGGAGCGGTCCACGCCTTTACGGATCCCGGAGCAGGAAACAACCCTTCTACCGGTGCCGCCTATAACGCTGTGGCCGCACGCCGCGCATGGAACGACACCCTGAGATTTTTACTGAAAAATGTGTCTCCGGTAGACGCCTGATGGTGGTCAATAAAAGCACGCGCCGTGTGGCGCTGGGTGGCCTGACGCTGGGCGGAATCATGTTTGGCATCGCCAGTTTGCTTGTGCTGCGTCAGCGCTACGCCCATCGGGGGGCCAGCGGCGCCGAAAAGCGCTACCCTCTGGTCGCGCCCGGTTATGTACAACATAGCGTCAGAGCCCTTGATATCCGGGCCACCCCTGCAGACGTGTTTGCCTGGCTCAAACAACTGGGCCAGGACAAGGGCGGCTTTTATTCTTATGCCGCCTTAGAAAACCTGCTGGGCCTGGGTATTCAAAACACAGATCGCATTCACCCGGAATGGCAAAGCCTGAAAAAAGGAGACGCGGTACAGTTTGCTGCTCGCCCTGAGGTAAAAGCTGCGGTGACCGCCCTGAACGAAAATCGACATCTTCAGCTCCAGTTTGGGAGTGAAAACATGCACTTTTCCTGGGATTTCCACCTCTTTAGCACCGCTGATGGTTATGGCCCCAAAACCCGCCTGGTGGTGGCTACGGGCTTGAAAGGCTCTTCACGGACCCACGCTTTCTGGCGCTGGCTGGGAGATTTGCCCCACGGGATTATGGAATGGGGCCTTCTCAGAGGGGTTCAAAAGCGTGCGGAACTCTACCCCACCGAACGCTAGCCCGCCAGTCGCTGACGCACCACCTCGTACATGGTGACCGCTGCCGCCACAGAGGCGTTCAGAGAACGGGTGGCCTGCATGGGAATGTGTAGGAGTTGATCACAATGCTTTTCCACGTTGGGGCGTAACCCCTTGTGTTCATTGCCAATCACTAGCACGATAGGACCCGTCAGATTGGTTTTGTACAGCGGTTGACCCGGTGCCAAAGATAACCCCATGCACCACATTTGCTCTGCCTGCAGTTCTTTGAGGGTGCGGGAAATATTGGTCACTTGCAGCACCGGAATTTGCTCAATGGCTCCCGCGGAGGATTTAGCCACGGTTTCTGACAGCCCCACGCTGCCGTTTTTGGGAATAATCACCCCGTGTACGCCCGCCGCTTCGGCGGTGCGCAGAATCGCTCCTAAATTGTGAGGGTCCTGAATTTGATCCAGCACCAGCACAAAGGGATCGGCCTCCTGATTTTTGAGATCTTGAAGCCACTGATCCCAGTCAGCATAGGTATAGGCCCCGGTTTCCGCCACCACACCCTGGTGAGAGACCTCAGGCAACATCTGACTCAGTTTCTGAGACGGTACCATAGTGACAGGCACCGCCGCCGCTTTGGCCAGACTCTTAAATTCTCGTAAAATATGGGGTTTGAGGCTCTGGGACAGCCAGAGTTTGTACACCTGACGTTCTGACTGCAGAGCTTCTTTTACCACATGGCGCCCGTAAATCCGCTGAAAGTCCGTCATGATTCAGTATCCTCAGTTTCGGCATCCTCTGTTTGCAGCTGAATGAGCACCTGCTCATTGCTCACCTGGTCTCCGGCGACGCAGTGAACACTTTCCACCACACCGTCACGAGGGGCCGTCAGGGCGGTTTCCATTTTCATGGACTCTAAAATCACCAGGGTATCACCAAGGGTCACGGTTTGCCCCGGCTGCACGTTGACTTGAATCACTTTACCGGTCAGAGGAGCCTGCACCTGATCTGCCGCTGCCGCCCCTTGCTCTGCGGCCGCGCGCGTTTGTTTTTGCAGCACGTAGTAACGGCCCTCAAACTGCACCTGATAACGGTCCACCATCTGGTGAATATACACCGGGCGCTGATGATGTCCCTGCTTTAGCAGGTAATGAGCACCTTCCACATGCTGAAGTTCCAGGGTGACTTCATCGGCCTGGTCTGCGTGGGTAATCTTAAAGGCGTGAGTGTTTAAGGCTTCTGCTTCAAACAGCTCAGGAATAACGGGGGAAAGGGCTTTAAAAATGGCCATATTTGGATTACTTGAATATTTCCTTTAGTATTGTGTCTTAGTATTTTTCTTTACTTTGAGTGGGCGCATCCCCCCGGGCAATAGCAATGGAAGCACTGGCGCCAATGCGCGTGGCACCCGCTTTGATCATCTTGAGGGCTTTTTCCTGATCGCGAATCCCGCCGGAGGCTTTCACCTCCATGCCGGGTCTGACCGTACGGCGCATGAGGGATACATCGGCTTCGGTAGCCCCCGAAGGCCCGAAGCCTGTAGATGTCTTCACAAAGTGGGCCCCTGCTTTTTCACTGAGTTGGCAGGCCAGTACTTTTTCAGCATCGTTGAGGAGAGCGGTTTCTAAAATCACTTTTACGGTTTTGCCACGGGCCGCCTGCACCACCGCGCGAATATCCGCTTCTACCTTGGCAGCATTCTGACTTTTGAGGGCTCCCACATTAATCACCATGTCAATTTCGTCAGCACCGGCGGCAATAGCGTTTCGGGTTTCGTCAGCCTTGGTTTGCGAATCGGTGGCCCCCAGAGGAAAGCCCACCACCGTACACACCATCACGTCACAGCCTTTGAGTAATTCTGCTGCTAAAGGTACATTACTGGGATTCACACACACAGAGGCGAATTTGTACTCACGGGCCTCAGCACAGAGTTTGCGCACCTGTGCTTCGGTGGAGTCAGCTTTGAGCAACGTATGGTCAATCATGCCCGCAATGTCCTGCGGCACGTTATGAATATCTCCTAAAGCAGCTCCCACACGCTGGGCACCCATGGCCATGACCTGACGAATGCGCTCATTAGAAATGATGGGGCCACCCTTTTGCGGAGCGGGCTGCTGCGCGGGTGTAGGAGGCAATACCGGTGTGGGGGGCAGCGGAAAAATGCGCGACAGTTCACGCAGATCTCCCAGACGGATTCCCATGGCTTCTAATTTCTGGGTGTCTATGCCGTCCCAGTGGGTATCTAAAAGCATGACGGGCTTATTCTGCTGTAAAGCCTCCACCGCCAGAGCAGAGGGTAAATACTGGCGATTCATAGCTTTGAGTTTTTGCATCAGCGGACGACTGGCCCCCAGAATCACCACGCGATCGTGGCTCGAAACCAGTGATTTGGCTGATTTCACGGTATCAGCGGCATCAAACGATACAAAAGAGACCGCATCCAGGGCGGCTCTGGAGGACGGCCACACGCTTCTGGCCCAGCGAGGGGCCATGAGATTCAGAGAGGCTTTCTGTTGCCAGGATTCCAACTCACCGAGGATATCCGCCAGGGGCAAATCAGAACGGTTTAATAAAATGAGCATCCGCTTATGGGGCACAGCAGAAGACTGAGGCCCCTGTTGGAGCATCATTTCTCCCATCAATTCTTTCACGACTTCGCGGGTGATATGTTCAATATTCATGAGCGTGTGTATCCGTAAATTTGTTGTTCAAGGCGAGTGATTTTGTCAATGCGAGGCTGATGACGTTCTTCAAAAGGAGTGTTCAAAAACACCTTCACAATTTCTTTGGCCAGCATATCCCCGATAATACGCGCCCCCAGGGTCAGCACATTGGCCTGATTATGGGCGCGGGCATTGCGAGCGGCAAATAAGTCATTGCATACCGCAGCCCGAATGCCCGGCAGCTTGTTGGCCACCATGGAGGAACCCAGTCCGGCACCGTCTAAGATAATGCCCGTGGCAAAACGTCCCTCGGCCACCGCAGCGGCCACCAGAAAGGCAAAGTCAGGATAATCCACAGAGTCGGCGCTGTGGGTTCCAAAATCCACCACATCATAGTGCAGTTCGTTTTTGATATAGTCTTTGAGTTGTTCTTTAAGGGCGAATCCGCCGTGATCGCTTCCAATGGCTATTTGCATGCTACATTCTACCACCCGGTCCGGAGGTTTGTGGAAAAACCACCTTGTGAGTGGCATATATAATGTGGCACAACATAGATAAGAAGTGATCAGGAAGAAGTTATCAGGAGCTAATTTTATATGTCTATTCCCGGCGTTTTACTGGTGAATCTGGGGTCTCCCGATTCCACGAGCGTTAAAGATGTGCGCAGGTACCTCGATGAATTTTTGATGGATGAACGGGTGTTGGATATTCCCTGGCTGACCCGCCGCTTGCTCCTGTCCGGCATTATTTTGCGCACCCGGCCAAAGCGCTCAGCAAAAGCCTATAGTAAGGTGTGGCAGGATACGGGTTCGCCGCTCATTTACATCAGTGAACAGGTCAAAGAGCGTGTACAGTTACGCACAGAGGCTCCCGTGGCTCTGGGCATGCGCTACGGCAACCCCTCCATTGCCAGTGCGCTCGTGGAACTTCAAAAAAAAGGGGTTTCAGAAATCCGTATGATTCCGCTGTACCCCCATTACGCCATGTCTTCTTACGAAACGGTGGTGGTCAAGGCCAAAGAGGAACTGGCAAAACTCAACTGGGACGTACCTCTCAAAGTGATGCCTCCTTTTTATGAGGATCCCAAATACATCGACGCGTTGGTAGCCTCTGCCGAAGAAGCCCTCCAACAGGATTACGATCAAATTCTCTTTTCCTATCACGGTATTCCCGAACGCCACTTGCATAAGCCAGACCCCACCGACCAGCACTGCTTAAAAGTAGACAATTGCTGCGAAAAGCCCAGCGAAGCCCATGCTTACTGTTACCGCCATCAGGTCTTTGCCACCACGCGGGCATTTGTAAAAAAAGCGGGCATTCCCGAAGACAAATACCGGGTCACTTTTCAATCAAGACTGGGTCGTATTCCCTGGCTCCAGCCCTATACCGATCAGGTATTGGAGCAATTGCCGGAAGAGGGTCACAAAAAAATACTGGTGATTTGCCCTTCCTTTGTGTCTGATTGCTTAGAAACCCTCGAAGAAATTGCCATGGAAGGCAAAAAAGACTTTGAGGAGGCCGGAGGCGATGAACTCGTGGCCATTCCCTGTATGAACACACACGAACGCTGGATCGAGACCCTCGCAGATTGGATTCACGACGATGACCGTTTTAAAGCCCTGGATCAGGAGCCAGCGGGTGAACGTTTGCTGTCCATGGCCACAGCAGGTTAAGAAAAGGTTATTCACCCGTAAACGGCCCACCAAAAGCCTGAGACCGGATATTTAATTTAAAAAAAATTCTCGATTTTTGTTTAAAAATTTAGTTTTTGTGGAATACTAAACATAGAAGTATTAAGAAGGACGTACTGTATGATTCGCAACAACCCCATTTCATCTCCCACTATTCCGACGACACCGGTCGCTCCCAAAAAAGATGAATCGGCCACTAATGTAAAAAGTGCGGTCACTACAGCCACAAAAACGGCGGGGGCACTCAGCAGCGAAAAAGTAGCGGACGCCCTTGAAGCCGTGGGAAGTACGGGACTTGCGGGTCAAATTAAAGAGGGTGCCGTTAATAGAATCGCTAAAAAGACCGCAGCCATTACGGGATTAGGTTCTGTAGCCGCTAATGCTTCTGACGATGCGCTTTCCGCGCTGGGCGACACCAAAACTGTTGTGGGTGCTGCAGACGCGGTGACCGGAACACAGGGCGTGGGCAAAGTCCTCGGCAAAACGGCTCAGGGACTCGGGGTTGTGGCCACCGCCAATGGTTTAAAAACCTCCGTAGAAAAAGTGGTTAACGGCGAAGCCAGCATGACGGATGCCAAAACCATTCTCACCGGTTCAAGAGATCTCAAAAACACCGCCGTGGCCGCGGGCAAAGCCATTGCCAAATACGGTGATGACGGCGTAAAAGTCGCCAAAGCAGCCACCAAGATTGGTAAAAGTGCTGGCAAAGTGGCCGCCAAGGTAGCCGTTAAAACAGGAGCCAAAACCGCAGCCAAAGCCGGAGGACGTTTTGTTCCCGGTATGAACGTGGCGATTGCCGCCGTGGATGCGGGCATTGCTGCCAGTGACATCAAAAAAGCCATTGACGACCCCAGCGCCAAAAACGTCGCCAAGGCGGCACTGGGATCGGTGACAGCTCTGGGATCAGCAGCAGCAGCGAGTAATATTCCCGGTGTCTCTCAGGTGGGTGCCGGTGTAGCCGTTGTGGCCGACGTGGCCAAGGCCGCCGTGGACGTGGACTGGCAGGCGGTGGGTAGCGACGCTAAAAAGGTCGCCAGTCAGGCCTATGATAAAGGCACCGAAATGCTTGGTAACGCCGCCAGTGCTGCCAGTGATGCTGTCAGCAGCGGCTGGAACAAGCTCAAGAGCTGGTGGTAAGCCGCATCATCTATGCAGTACACGATTACCCGTCGCGAAACGGGATGGATGGAAGCGGAAGTTACGGTTCCGCTTCTTGAAGTTCAAACCCGTCACAATGCCTTAATCAAACATTACCAGACCAAAAACCTTAAAATACCCGCTCCGGCCCTGCTTAAAAAACAGGTGCACGAACTCGCAGCCCGTCAGGCGGCGCGTTATGTATGTGAGCAGGAACGGAAAATCAACTGGGAGACCCCCGAATGGGAAGTGCTTAGCAGTGGTCAGGATCTGAAGCTGCGTGTAAGTATGGAAGTCCTGCCCGAAGTCACTCTACAAGGCCACAAAGAACTGGTAGTAGAAGTCCCGCCGGTCCCCATTCCCACAGAAGGCGTGCTCATTTCGCGCACACTGGACCAGCAATATGCACTGGCCGAAGTGGAAGAAGTGGATCGACCCATCCAACTGGGTGACCGGGTGCTGATGGATTTACTCACCTGGCACGAAGATTCCCTACTGCCCATGGCTTCCAAAGCCAATTTTGAGTACATGGTGTATCAGGGCACCTTTGCTCCCGGCTTCGCCGAAGAACTCATTGGACTTGCTGCCGGTGACGAAGCCCAAATCAAAAGCACCCTTGATGACAACTTTCACCTGGAAAACTACCGGGGTCAGTCGGTGCTCTACGACGTGCGAATTCACAAGGTATTCGCCCAGACCCTACCACCGGTGGACGAACTTCCCGATTTACTGGGCTTCGATGATGTGGATCAGATGATGGAACATCTGTATCAGGAAAAGCTGCAGGAAAATCAGGAAAAATGGCTCAAACTGGTGCGCAAGCATTTATTGCTGAGAGTGGCAAACAGCAGTGAATTTGACATGCCCCAGACCCTGTTAGAAGCCGAAATGATTTCCCGCTGGGAGCAGCGAGAAGCCCCTGAATTAGAAAAGCAGGGCTTAGAAGAAGCAGAACAAGACGAAGCCCTGGAGCGCTGGCTGGCAGAACCCGCACTTCAGGAGGAAATCTACCAGGATCTGGCCTGTAATCTGGTGGTACGCGCCCTGGCCCATCAGGAAAATATTGACCTCAGTCCCACAGACATCCTCTGGGCCCTGAAACCTTTTCTGGACACTTTTGAAATGGAAGCCGAAGAACTGGTGCAAGAAATGCGCCGCTCCGGTCAGCTAGGACCTTTTTGTGACCGTCTCGTGGCAGAAATGGTGATGGACACGCTCTACGATCGCGCTCAACTGGTCTGTGACGGAGAAATTATAAAGGATCATTATGAAGATACTGAAGCAGATGTTTCGCAAACCTCTGCAACATCTGTTTCCTGAACCGGTCAACACCCCTAACGACAGTGACGTTCACAGCGACATCTGGAAAACCATCCGGCAAATTGAGGTGCAGGCCCGTCGCCGCGTCAACCAGTTGCTCAGTGGTCAGTACCACAGCACTTTCAAAGGCAGCGGGCTGGAATTTGAAGAAGTGACGCCTTACCACGAAGGAGACGACGAGCGCCATATCGACTGGAACGTCACCGCCCGCACGGGCCAACTCCACGTGAAACGCTTCATTGAAGAACGAGAAATGAGCCTGTTTCTGGTGGTGGACAATCGCAGCGTGGTTAGATTTGGCTCTCGCAAGCGGCTTAAGCACGATCTGGCCATTGAATTTTCCGCGCTGATTGCCTTTTCAGCGCTGCGGAATCAGGATCGTGTGGGCCTCTTAACCTTTGGCCCCGGCCCGCACCTGATGTTACCCCCTCGTCGTGGCCGACAGCACGCTTTGCTTTTAATTCGCCAACTGCTCACCCCGCGCAAAAACAAGATTCCCGTCAAAGGCCAGGACACCCTGGAAAGCACCCTGAAAAAGCTCAGCCACCTGATGAAGCGGCGCGGCATCATTTTTGTGTTGTCTGATTTTATGAACGTGGGCAGCCTGGACACCCTGAAACAACTCAATCAGCGACACGATTGTATCGCGGTACAGCTCAGAGACCCCTTAGAAGATCAGCTTCCTGACGTGGGCCGGGCCGCCTTTGAAGACCCTGCCACGGGAGAAATTTTGCAAATCAACACCCACGATCCCAGCGTCAGAAAAGCCTATGCTCAACTGCGGGCAGACGCCCAGGCAAAGCTTCTGGCAGAATTCAAAACCATGGGCATTGACACCTTATTGCTGGATACCGCCGGTGAAGACGTGTGGAAGCCACTGCTAAGCTATTACCGCAAACGACAGCACGCCCGCCCGTAAAGACCCTCGCCATAAAACAATAGTCAGCAGCCCTTACTTTGTGACATGATAAATAAAAAAGCAGGAAAACCATGTTACAAGCGATGCGTCGAACATATATTAAACGGGTGCGCCTAAAACGCGCGGGTCTGAGTCTGACGGCCCTGCTAATAGGCGCACTGGTGGGCTGTAGCATGCCCAAAGCCGATGCGGGTGCTCTCAAGGCCCCTGATAATCCCAATTACAAAATCGCCACCTTTGCAGGGGGCTGCTTCTGGTGTATGGAGCCGCCCTTTGATAAACTCAAGGGCGTCATTTCTACCACCTCAGGCTACACCGGTGGCACTGAAGTAAACCCCACCTATCAGCGGGTATCCGCCGGACGCACTGGACATACTGAAGCGGTCAGGGTGGTGTATAACCCTAACGTGGTGAGCTATTCCACACTGGTGGACACCTTCTGGCATCAGATTAACCCCACGACCCCCAATCGCCAGTTTGTAGACGTGGGTAGCCAGTATCGCACCGGTATTTTTTATCACAGTGCAAAGCAAAAGCAAATTGCCCTGGAAAGCAAGCAGCGCCTGGAAAAAGCCAATATTTTTGGGGCTCCCATTGTCACAGAGATTACCAAGGCAGGCCCTTTCTGGGCCGCAGAAGAATACCACCAGGACTATTACACCAAACACCCTTATAAGTACAAGTTTTATCGCTTTAACTCTGGCAGAGATCAGTATTTAGAGAGCATCTGGGGCAAAAAGAAATAGGGCGTTAATGTTCTGGAGAATGGTATAATGCATGCCTCATGAATAAACTCGAACGCCTGTTGGCATGGACTACATTTATTTCCGGTATTTTTATGGTGGGTAGCAGTTTGCGCCTCAACCATTTCGTCAAAAAACAGCTGGAGCGGGCGGGCACCTCCGACTACCGCCCCCGCGTGGCGTTAATGGTGCCCTGTAAGGGGGTAGATCCTGACTTTAAAGAAAATATGGAGATGCTCTTACAGCAGGACTACGGGGATTATGAAGTGATCTTTATGACGGTGAGTCCGGAAGATCCCTGCCACTCCATTCTGGAAGCTTGTATTGCTGAGTCTGAGACCCCGGCACAGATTGTGTACGGTGGATTCAGCCGTAAGCGCTGTCAGAAGCTCGACAATATGCTCGCGGGCATTGACGCGCTGTACAGTCAGGAATTGCAAAACCCTGACCACCCCAAAGCCGAAGTCTACCTCTGGGCTGACACCGATGCCCGTGTGGCTCCCAACTGGTTAGAAGAAATGATCGCTCCCCTGGCCAACGACGAGGTGGGCGCTTCTACCACCTACCGTTTTTACCGTCCTATTCCGGGCAATCCCCTGAGCTATTTGCTCGCCCTCTGGACCGGTTACCAGTTTTGCCATATGCATATGCCCAAGGTACAGGCCGTGTGGGGCGGATCGATGGCCATCCGCAGAGATCTCTTTGATGAATTAGAAATGCGTCGCATCTGGGACACGGCCCTCTCTGATGACTGTGTTTTGCACAATACCATTATCAAGGCGGGCAAAAAGGTGGGTTTTGTAATTCCCGCCATGACCACGGCTTCTAGTGATTTACCCACCCGGGAAGTGCTGATTTTTGCCATGCGCCAGTGCATTATCGGTAAAGTGGCCCTGAAAGACATCTGGCTGACCTCTGTACTCACACTCAGCCTGTACCATTTGAGTGCCGGACGGGGCTTGCAGCACGTGGCCCGGCGCGTTAAAACCGGGCGCAAATTACCCGGCTTTGCCTGGGGGATGCTCAGTTTTATTCCGGCAGGCATTTTTCAGGCACTGGGCGTACTCAACGCTTTGAAGCGCATTGAGCACTACCGTAAAGCACAGGGCATGACGCAGGATCCACTGCGCGTGAAGCGCCGCTGGGCCAGTGTAGGGCCTGCGGCTTATCTGTTTTTGTGGTGGAGTTTACTGGGCTCTGTGCTGCGCCAGAAGTTCAGCTGGCGCGAGATTCATTATCATATGAAAAGTGAACACGAAACGGACGTGATAGGCTATCCAGAATCCCTGAACCACGTTAAAGAACGGGTCACCCCGGCACATATTTTAAGGAGTTTTCAACATGACTAAAGCACGGATCAAAAGTGTACTCATGGGCGCAAGTTTGTTATTTGCCATGCCCCTGACCCTTGCTCCGGCAGAGGCATTGCCCAAAATGGACATTCGCTCCGCCAAGGCGACCCTTTACAAACGCCAGCGCACCGCCACCGGGGTGGAATTTAATCGTCGCCGCACCATGGATTTGCCCAGTTTTGACAAAATTGGCATTGGCAATTACCACGCCCAGTACCGCCTTGATCGCGGCCAGAAACTGCTGGTGTGGATGTATGTGGAAAGTGCTCCCCCTGAAGTGGACGAGGTGGTGTTACACATTCACCCCGCTAAACCCTCGGACGTGACCCACAGTCGTGCCATGGATTTGCTCAGACTGGTCTACGGCGAAAGCTTAGCAGGAGCCAGCGTACTTACCGACTTTGAAAACGCCAAGGGCAACACCGTTAAAAACAAGTATAAGTTAGACACCCGCACCTACGCAGAGCAATCCCTGCTCCCCAAGCGCCACACGGGAAAACTCTACTATATTGGTAGCAAATATGGCTATACCGTGGGCTATAACAAGGGCGGCATGGAAGTGGGCATTTTTCGCAAAGAGCGTCTGACCAATCTGATTATGGACGTTAAAGATCAGAAGTATCCCGATCCAAAACCCACGCCTACACCGGCCCCGACACCGGCTCCCACGCCAACGCCTCGTCCTCAATTGAGCTGGTAAGATGGATCCCTTTGCCCTTCAAAGCGTGGGCTTTTTTACGGCCTTTAGTGCAGGCATTTTGTCCTTTATCTCGCCGTGCATTTTACCCATTATTCCCTCCTATATGTTTTTTATTGGAGGTACCAGCGCCGGGGCTATGCAAGAGAGTGACGGCAAGGAAAAGGCCAAAATAGAGCGGCAGACCATTATCAGTGCGCTATTTTTTATTCTGGGCTTTTCGCTGGTATTTATTGCCTTAGGAGCTACTGCCACATCGCTCGGGGGAATGCTCAGAGCCTATCAAGACATTTTACGAAAGCTGGGCGGCGTGGTCATTATTGTGCTGGGACTGCACATGGCGGGACTGATTCAAATCAAGGCCCTGCTTTATGAAAAGCGTATGCATTTTAAGGCCCGACCACCGGGGTATCTCGGTGCGCTCTTGATTGGTATTGCCTTTGCCCTGGGATGGACGCCCTGTATTGGACCCATTCTGGGGGCTATTCTGGCCGTGGCCAGTACCAAAACCAAAATTTCTGAAGGCATGATGTTGCTGAGCTCCTATTCACTGGGGCTGGCCATTCCCTTTTTCATCACGGCCCTGCTCATGGACAAAATGTTTGTCCACTTTCGCAAAATTCAAAAGCACATGCAAAAAATTTCCCTGGCCAGCGGCGTGTTTCTCATTGTAATTGGCGTGATGATTTTCACCAACGCCCTACAATCTGTGTCAAATTACTTACTTGAGGTGCTTTAAATGCAAGATCATCCCCCGATTGCCCGGAGTCCTGAACTCATTTCTCAATTGATGAGTTTTACCCCCGAAGAGTTTGCCCCCGATTCCGACTTCCCCGCTGAGGATATGCTCAAGAGCGTTTGTGAAATGGAAGACTGGAGCTATACGGGTACGTTTCCTTATTTCCACGTCAACAACTGGGTAGAAGTGGCTCTGGGAAGCAGTGCTCATGTGCGGCTGCTTAACTCTGTGAAGCATACCCATTTAAACCCGCTCAACTACGGCAACCTGCGCGCGGGTATTGCTCATGCCTTGCAACAGCGCAAAGACTTTCAGCCCAACCCGCAATTTATGCAGCATTTGATCAAAGCTACCGACGCCCTGAAGCCGGAGGAGGCGGGCGCAGACAACACACCGCCGGTCTATCCCCTGCACAAAATTTTTACGCAAATTCGCCAACAGTACCCCCACCTGACGCGGGAGCATTTTGGGTTGAACCTGGCTTTTTTAATGGCCCGCCCACAGTACCAGAAGCCTCGCTCTATTGAGCTCGAACCCACCACCACGCGTAGCCTGAACTGCTATACCCTGGTGATTGAGGGTGAAGTGCAAAAGGTGTGCGGTCTGCGCTGGGGCACGGTGCAATTGAACACGCTGGATATCTAAATGCGTTTACTGGACTTACTGGAGCGGATCACGGTTCCTTTTCAACAACGGGGTGAACATCAATGTCGTGAAGAAAACCCTGACATTCAGCACATCGTGTACGATTCTCGCCAAGTGACGCCCGGCAGCGCGTATGTGGCCATTGAAGGCACCCGTGTAGACGGTCACGATTTTATTGACGCTGCCGTTGAAAAAGGCGCTGTGCTGATTGTGCAGCGCGAAGACAGGCCGCTCCCTCACAACGTGCACACCCTTACCACATCCGATACGGCACAACTGCTGGCAGAACTTTCCGCCGCTTTTTATAACCACCCGGCCCGGGAACTGCGGATGATCGGCATCACGGGCACCAACGGCAAAACCACCGTTGCCTGGCTGGTGTCCAGTTTACTCAACACTTTGCACATGCCCACCGGCTGGCTGGGTACGCTGGGCGCTGCGTTTAAAGGCAAGCGCTACCCCGGACAGTACACCACGCCCTTTCCGCCAGAACTGCAGGCCCTTTTGCGGCAAATGCATAACGAAGGTGCAAAAGCCATGGTGATGGAATGTTCTTCCCACGCGCTGATTCAGCAGCGACTGGGCAGTATTCCCTTTGAGGTGGCGGTGTTTAGCAATCTTACCCAGGATCATCTGGATTACCACAAAACCCTGGAAGCCTATGGTGAAGCCAAGGGGCTGCTGTTTTCAAAAGCCCTGAAGCCGGAGGGCATGGCCGTTCTCAACGCTGATGATGTCTGGAGCAAGCGGTACGCAGACATTTCCCGGGGCAGTGTCATCACTTACGGTCAGCAAACGGAAGCAGAATTGCGGGCCGTTGAGC
>CAYFGW010000104.1:0-16077 GCA_964342365.1 uncultured Candidatus Sericytochromatia bacterium
CTATCGCATCAATCTGGAAAAAGCACCCCGTCTGGAGCTTTTAGACACCCACAGCGAAACGGAACGACTGGAACTCATGTTGATGTATTTTGAACACAACATTCCCCGTTTACAGAAAACCCGTGAATTTCGACGGAGGGTACGCTCTAACGGCTATTTTGCCTGAGGGGTCACTTGACCTGAGCGAAGTTTAATTGTTACCCGCTTCCAGTACCAGATAACCTCGCTGATGCTCTACCTGCTTGAGGCGACCGATGTGGGTATCGCCGAGGCTGTCTAAGGCCACGCCGTTACCGTAAGGAACACCACCGTCTACCATGTTTTGCACCTGTTTGCGAATCAGGCTGTCGGGCAGGGGAATAAAGCCGAGGGCTTTTGCATTTTTGGGGGTGAACATGAGTTTGCCTTCAGCGGTTTTGTCAAAGGCCAGATCCAGTTTCAGAGGAATTGCTCCCCACATATTGCCTTTAAGTTCCGCTGCATCAGCCTTCAGACGGGTGGAGGCATTTTTCAAGGAGGAGTCAGAACCCAGCTTGCCTTCAATAATGGCGGCAAATTTGGGGTCGCTCACGCCCACAAAGCCCTTTTGCAGATTCAGAATGGTTTCGCCGGTTTTTTCCATTTCCAGCGGGGTGTCGGGGGTTTTGTCATCCATACGTACCACGCCGTCTTTGATAAAATAGCCGTCGTAATAGTAGTGGCCGCCACGAATTTCAATGCCGTTAAGACGACTGTTGTTCTGAGCTTGTTCGGTGGCGTAGGCGGCCTGTTCAGGGGTGTTTCCAAAGGTGGCTACCAGATTGCCCAGGTGGGTGGTGACACTGCTTAAATTGGCCTGAATGCCGGGCTGTGCTAGCAGTTTATTGGGGTTAACGTACACCGTATTACCCACCGCGTGATAGCCCACAGAAGGATTGTTGAGCTTCAGGGTTTTTTCAATACTCAGCCCGAAGGTTTTCATCAGGCCGTTCACGGGGATTCCCATCACGCTGACGCGACCCAGGGCGTATTTGACCTGTCCGTTGTCGGTGGCAGAAATTTCGCCGAGGACTTTAAAAGGCACCGCCAGGCCGAATTTAGAGACCTTACCTTCCACCCGGATCTGATTATTGGGATCAAAAGCTACCCGCAGGTTTTTAACGGGCGCTTTTTGCTGATCTAGCAGGCGGCCTAGCGTAATGGAAATGTCTACATCAGATACGCTCACCTGACCGGCCTGCATGTTCATATTGAAATCCAGACCTTCTAAATGCATGGCGTCTTCGGGGGTGCGGTCGGTGAGTTGTACCTGTGCATAGGGCACTTTAACTTTTAAGTGTCCTTCCATCAGGCGGTAGGTGACGTTATTAGCTTCAATAGAGGTTCGATGAGGTGTGTAGGTGTCCTGAAATGACATAACGTCCTGGGAGGCATAACCCCGTTGAGGCACTTGCGCGGTGCGTACGTTTTGAGAGGGCGCATCCTGACCCGAACGGTTCCAAACGGCGGAAGCATAGGGGTTAAAACCTTTGATCTGAAGGGCTGGACGGTGCGCAACGCTTGGCATAAAAAACCTCTGAACTCTTTCTATATCTATATATAGTTAAAGAGTGGGTTAAGCTTTCGTTAATTTGAAGAAATATTTTAAAAAAACTTGCGACATAGACATAGTCAGCTTGATTTTGATGGCTTTTTAAGTAAGATATAAAGACCAAAAAACAGCCCAAAAACAAGCAATAGTGACAATATCAAGTGTTTTGGGCGAGTTTGACACCTTTATCTGAAAACCTTTATGATGAGGTTAATAAGAGAAGCGGAATTTTTAATGTTTTTGGCTAAGTTTCCTTAAAATTCATTAAGAATGAAACAAAATGTTCCCCCACTTCGTCTATAAGATTATCAGTAAAGAAGGAGAAAATATTATGTCTAACTTTTTAGAAGTCATAAAAGAGGCCAGTAAAGGCCGCGAACAAAAAGAATACCACTATAGTCAGGTGCGTCAAGAACGCTGGACTGAAATGAAAGCACTCGCCGAAGAGTGTGACCGTATGTTAGATGGTCGTCGTCGTAAGCGTAAACGGACCGTATAGCTATGACTTTTGTCGCAAACAAAAACCCGCTCCTCTGAGCGGGTTTTTTTAATGAGCGCGTCGTGAAGGACTCGAACCCTCGACATTTGGTTTTGGAGACCAACGTTCTACCAACTGAACTAACGACGCAGGTCAGGCATAAGCATAACACACCCACTTTTAAGCTGTGAAGAGCATAGTGTAATATGCTTACATGTCGCTTCCTACCCATTTAAAGCAGTTAGAATCTGAGTCAATACACATTTTCAGAGAAGTGGTGGCAGAATTTAAGCACCCCGTTATGCTGTACTCCGTGGGCAAAGATTCATCGGTCCTGCTCAGATTGGCGCAGAAAGCCTTTTTCCCCGGTAAACTCCCCTTCCCCCTCATGCACATTGATACCGGGTATAAATTTCCCGAAATGTACGCTTTTCGCGATGCCTATGTCAAAGAGATTGGTGCGCGTTTGATTATAGAACGGAACGAAAAAGCCATTGCAGAAGGAGCTCATCCTTCTCATCTGGGCACTGACCGCTGCTGCCAATTATTAAAAACCCGTGCCTTATTAGACGGCTTGAAAAAGCACGGGTTTGACGCTGCCTTTGGCGGCGCCCGCCGCGAGGAAGAAAAATCCCGGGCGAAAGAACGCATTTTTTCGGTGCGAGACGTGCACGGCCAATGGCATCCGAAGCGCCAGCGTCCGGAAATGTGGGATTTGTATCACGGGGTGCTCAAGCCCGGTGAAAGTGTGCGGGTGTTTCCCCTGAGTAACTGGACAGAGCTGGATATCTGGGAATATATCAAAGCCGAAAATATTCCGGTGGTGCCCATTTATTTTGCCCGAAAAAGAGCGGTAACCGTACAGTCAGATATTCTTATTCCTGTAGAAAAGTCTGAAGAGTTTGAAGGGGCCGCAGAAATACAAAAGGTCGCCTGCCGCTTTCGCAGTCTGGGATGTATGCCCTGTACGGGCGCTATTCCATCCACGGCCACAGATTTGGACGGCGTGTTGCAAGAAGTTATGACCGCAAAGCGTTCGGAGCGGGAAAATCGTGTGATTGACAAAAGCTCTGAATCTGCCATGGAAGAAAAAAAGCGTGAGGGTTATTTTTGATGGTGCTGACCTATGCTGAAAAGCCCGCTTTGAGATTTACTACTACAGGCAGTGTGGATGATGGAAAGTCCACCTTAATCGGCCGTTTGCTGTATGAGAGTCAGGCTATTTTTGAGGATCAGTTGCAGGCGGTGGCCAAAACTTCAGCCCGACAGCACAAGGAACAGATGGATTTATCTCTTTTACTGGATGGCCTCAGTGCGGAGCGGGAACAGGGCATTACCATTGATGTGGCCTACCGCTATTTTTCCACCCCTCGCCGTCGCTTTATTATTGCAGATACGCCCGGTCACGAGCAGTACACCCGAAACATGGTCACCGGTGCTTCTCAGTGTCAGGCGGCCATTATTTTGATTGATGCCCGCCACGGTGTTAAAACCCAGTCCCGTCGTCACGGCTTTTTATTGTCCTTGTTGGGAATCCCCCATTTGATTGTGGCGGTCAATAAAATGGACCTGGTGGATTACGACGCTAACATTTATCAGAATATTGTCAATACGTATTCGGCCTTTTCAAAAAAACTCAGCATTCAGGATATCCGTTACTTGCCTGTTTCGGCTCTTAAAGGAGACAACGTTACCACCCGCAGTCAGCACATGCCCTGGTATGAGGGCGCAACCCTTTTACATACCCTGGAAACCCTGGAGGTGGCTGCCGACCGGAATCTGGTAGATTTTCGGTTTCCTGTGCAATATGTGATTCGTCCTCATCAGGATTTCAGAGGATACGCCGGCAAGGTGGCATCGGGTCAAATCCGACCGGGGGAGGCGGTGATGGTGCTTCCGGGAGGGCAGCGTTCTACGGTGCAGCGCATTGTTACTTACGACGGGGATTTAACACAGGCGAATGCAGGAGAATCTGTAACACTCACCTTAGAAGACGAATTGGATCTCAGCCGGGGAGATATGCTCGTGCGTCCTAGCAATCAGCCTCAATCCTCTCGTTATTTAAACACCATGATGTGTTGGTTAGATACGCATCCCATGCAGCCCGGTAAAACCTATCTGCTTAAACACACCACCCGCAATATCAAGGCCCGCATTTCTAAGCTCCATTATCGGATGAACGTTAACACCTTACAACGGGAGTCTTGCAGCGCACTTCAGCTCAACGACATCGGCCGCATTGATGTGCACACCACCGAACCCCTGTTTTTCGATGCGTATATGACTCACCCTCACACGGGACGCTTTATTCTCATTGATCCAGATACCGGGCAAACGAGTGCTGCGGGAATGATCAAAGGCGAGATACAATCTCTGGACAGTGCCGATGAATTGTCTCACTGGGCCACGCGAAATACCCACAAGGCCGCTGTAATATGGCTGACGGGTTTATCCGGTGCGGGCAAAAGTACGCTGGCCCGGGCACTCAAACAGCGGTTGTTTGAACGCTTTTGTCAGGTGATGACTTTGGATGGTGACCAGCTGCGTACGGGACTTTGTGCAGACCTGGGGTTTTCGGCCGCGGATCGCAGTGAAAATATTCGCCGCGCGGGAGAAGTGGCCCGCTTATTTTTTAACCAGGGCAATCTTGTGATTTGCTCCTTTATTTCGCCCTTTCGAGAAGATCGAGCGCGCTTGCGCAAGCAGCTTCCTGAGGGGGGCTTTATAGAAGTGCACGTAAATTGTGCCCTTGAAGTTTGCCAACAGCGGGATCCCAAAGGCCTTTACCAGCGGGCGCTCAACGGAGAAATCCCGGACTTTACTGGCATTGATTCCCCTTACGAAGCGCCTGAGCAACCTGAGGTGGTTGTAGATACCGCAGCACGTTCCGTCACGGATTGTGCAGAGTCTATTCTGCAGTACTTGCAAACCCAACATATAATCTGAGGTCATCATTTTGTGGTTTAACGCTCCCTGCCGTTCATCGAATAACCCCACGCTACACTGGGCCAAACTGGCTCAGGTGGTTCATCATCTGCCCGAATCTGTCTGGCAGGCTCAGCATCACATCAAAGAAAAGCTGGCTCCCGGTCGACCGACGCAGAGCATTTTTTTGCGAGACATTGCTGGACAAGACTTCAGGCGCAAGTTAGCGGCCGGTCTGATCACTCCGGAGGATATTACCCATCATGTAACGGGTGGGTCTGAACTTGAAGCAGCCATTCAGGCGGTGCTGCCTTCCTTACTTGAAGATTACCCCGCGGGAGGGTTGATTTGTCGGATGCAGCTGGCCCGTTTGCCTGCAGGGGCAAGCATTCAACAGCACCACGATAGCAGCTATCTTTTGCGACTTTGCCACCGGATACATTTGCCGTTGCTTACGGAGTCCGGGGTTCAATTTTCGATAGCGGGTCAGGATTTTTACTTTCCCGCGGGTATCGGTGTCGAACTCAATAATCGCGTATCTCACGGTGCTGAACATCACGGAACTCAGGACCGTGTGCACTTAATCCTGGATTATTTGCCCCCGGAACATAACCACGCCCGCTGGCTCAGCGACTGTCATTCAGCCTTTTTGTTCCGCACAAGCCTGGAAGAACGAGCTCCCACGCTTGTGGCCAGTTCTGTGATTCGCGGCGCCCAAAAGCACGAAAGTCACGGCGGTATTTACACCGTCAATTTTGAAACGGGAGACGTGCACCAGTGTGTAGATTGGGACCATTGCCATATCGATTTTCAGGGCCGGGGCTGGGATCGGGGCCTGAGAGGCATTGCTTTTTTTGGAAAAGAAGTATGGGTGCTGGCCAGTGATGAACTGTATCAGTTTAATCCCCGGTTTCAGATATTGAACAGCTTTCGAAGTCCCTGTTTAAAACACGCTCACGAAATGTCCATTCATAACGGCAATCTTTATGTGACCTCCACAGGATTCGACGCTATTCTGCGTTTCAATCTGGCCACCTGCCGTTTTGATCTGGGTTGGCAAATTCGGCGAGCAGGAAAGCAGCTTAATATTTCAGTGATTGACCCCCGTCAGCCTGCTCAGCCCAGCAATACTTTGCACATCAATCAGGTGAAAGCTACAGCCCGGGGCCTTTTTATCGCAGGCAAAAACTTTCCGCGCATATTGAGGCTGCAACCGGAAAAGAAAGCCTTAGAGGTCTATGCAAACATTCCGATGGGAACCCATAACGCACGACCCTTTTATGGGGGATTACTGTTTAACGACACGGCGCGAGATCGGCTGATATATACAGATCGTGAAAACACCGTGAGCGTAACCGTTCCTCGTTATGCTGAGTCGATGTTAGAACACGCGGACTTAGAAAGTACGCTCGCCCGCCAGGGATTTGCCCGGGGACTCTACGCTCTGAATAAAGAGACTATTTTTGTAGGATCTTCCCCCTCTACGCTTTCACACATCAATCTGGCCACGGGAAAAGTGGAAAAATCTATCAACATTTCCAGAGATATTCGCAACGCCATTCACGGTTTAAACATCTGGAGTATGAACTAACGAAAGCATGAATCAGGCGTTTAAATACTTTTTCAGTGCTTCAATGGCCTGCCTGCGCATACTGTTTTCACTTTTTTCCTGGAGAGACATTTCTGCAAAGGTTTTTTCACTGCCTTCAGGCTGAAAAATAGGGTCCCAGCCAAACCCCTGATCACCACGAGGCAAAACGATGTGACCCGGTACGACTCCTTTGAAGTAGCGCAGATCTTCACCCTTTTCATGAACATGGAACAGTCCGATCCAGGTCATGGCCTCAGCACGGGTGTCGCCCCGCTGAATCGCTATATTGGCCAGTCCTTCAATACCGAGACCCTCTGGCTTGACAAACCATTTGGTTAAAGGGCCTGGCAGGCCGCCCATAGCCTTTAAAGCCAGTGATGTGTCTTCGACAATGAGCGTGGTTCCAGGCTTGAGGCGAGCTGCGGCCATAAGCTTGGCACGAATCACCTCACGGGCATCAGTGTCTTGTATTTCCGGCAGGTCCACCTCCCAGTTTTGCAGCGTGGGCAACACCTGCTGAAATTCTTTAAGTTTGTTTTTGTTGCCAGTTATAAAAAGAGGTGTCATCGTTATTTTCCTTTGCTACTTTCCTTCGCTATTTTCATCGGGTACGGGAATAACCACAGACAGTACTTCTGTGGGTTGGTGGCCGTGATTGGCATAAGAGTGGGCCTGATTGCCTGCAAAGGCCAGCACATCACCGGGTGCTACTGTAAAACGTTCGCCTGAAATATACACCGTCATTTCTCCATTGAGTACGGTTAAGTATTCTCGTGTGCCGGGTAGATGAGGATGGCCCCCCATACGGCTCTGGGGGGCAAACACCATGCGATCCATGACAAAACCTTTCAGGCTATCGGGCAAGAGTTTAAAAATATTGACCTGCCCCCCACTGAGCTGTTTCAGTGGCACTTCTTTAGCAGGAATTAACGTGGCATCGGTTTTTGGACGAGAAAGTAATTCTTCAATGCCCACCCCGATGGTGGTGGAGACTTTGATTAAATTTTGGAGTGAAGGGTTTCCCTGTCCTGACTCCATATGGGTGAGGGTGGTGCGGGGAATGCTGGCCCGTTTTGCCAGTTCTTGCTGACTGAGCCCCTTTTTATGACGCAGGTAACGCAGGTTTTCTGCCAGATTGCTGGCGGTTTCGCTGATCAAATCCATAAGCCTCATTGTGACCGCTACTGAACACTTTGTCAATATATGGTCCATTCAGGCGACGAAGAGCGTCAATGTGTTTAAGCTAAAGGCATAACCTCAAATAAAGGAAGAACCCATCATGAATATGAAGAACAAAAACCTTTTGATTACCGGTGGTACATCCGGTCTGGGTAAGTCCCTGGTGAAGCATGCGTTGGCACAGGGTGCCAGAGTGGCCGTCATTGCTCGCCGTCAAAAGCTTTTGGATACTTTAAAGTCTGAGTTTCCCACCGTGATTGCCCTGCAAGGCGACGTTTCAGACAAAGCGCAAATTTATCCACTGGCGGGGGCCGTGGTTTCGCAGTTGGGGCCCGTGGACGGTTTGTTTAATGTGGCCAGCACCCTGGGGCATACGCCCCTGAGAACTTTAATGGACAGCGACTGCGAGGACTTAGAAAAAACCTTTGAAACCAACGTTCTGGGGCCTTTTCGTCTCACCAAAGCCCTCATTCCCGACATGCTTTTACGCAAAAAAGGTGTAGTGGTGAATATTTCCAGTGATGCTGCGGTGAGTGCCTATGCGCAATGGGGAGCTTACAGTATGTCTAAAGCGGCCCTGGATCATATGACCCGCATTTTTGCGGAGGAATTGAAAAACAGTGGGGTGCATTTTATGAGCGTAGACCCCGGAGATATGAACACTCCCATGCATTTTGCCGCCATTCCCGAAGCGGATCCGGCAGATCTCAAAGATTCAGATATGGCTGCCCAACAATTACTACAGCATATTGCTGCTTTTAAACCCGGTGAACCCGTAAGGAGCGCGTTATGAGAATTCCCGATCGAGCTGAAAGATACTATGAAAAAACCCGCCTGCTGGTGTTTTCTGAGCAGGCGCAGATTCGCCATGAACGGGTGTCAGATATTGTTGAACGCTTTGCAACCGGAGACGTGCTGGTGGTGAACCGTTCTGCCACACTTCCCTCCAGTTTTACGGCCCGTCTGGGGACACGCAAAGAGGATGAGGCCTTTGAAATTCGTCTGGCGGCGTTTCAGGGGCCAGATCCCCGGACACCGCTGCACTGGCAAGCCATTGCCTTTGGCGCTGGCGACTGGCGGCAAACCACCGAAACCCGCGGAGCGCCTCCAGTACTGAATAGAGGAGATATTCTCTATCTGGGAGACGATCCTGCGGAAGAAACACTCACGGCTCGTATTGAACGGGTGGAGGAAGGTCGCTTACTGACGCTAGCCTTCATTGCACCTACCGATTCAGCAGCCCTCATTCAGGCCATGTACCGGCACGGAAAGGCCATTCAATATGCCTACCACAAAGCGCCCCTGCAAAGCTGGGATCAGCAAACCCTGTTTTCCGGGCCACCTGTGTCTGTGGAGCCTCCGAGTGCCAGTTTTGCCCTTACCTGGGAGTTGCTACTGGCCCTGAGAGAAAAAGGCGTGCATATTCAAACCCTCTTGCACAGTGCCGGCATTTCTAGCACGGGTTCAGAGGATTTAGATCAGCGTCTGCCCCTGCCGGAGTGGTATCAGATCCCTGAAGCCACGGTTACAGCAATTCAAAAAGCCCGTGAAGAAGGTAAACGGGTCGTGGCCTGGGGCACCACCGTCATGCGGGCGCTGGAGTCTGCGACCCAAAAGGGAACGCTGGAAGCGGGCGAGGGCATGGCCCATCTGCAAATTCGTCCGGGGTATCGCTTTCGGGTGGTGAATGCTTTGGTGACGGGTATGCATGAGCCAGAGGCCAGCCATATGCATATTTTAAAAGCCCTTTGCCCTTTGAAACAGTTGCAGCAGGGGTACCTGGAAGCTGCCAGAAAGGCGTATCGGGGCCATGAGTATGGAGATTTGTCTTTGTTGAGTTGCGGCTAGGGAGGCGCACAGGTCATAAAACGGGGGACGCTTCGCCGCCTCGTCCTGCGCGCGGCACTTCGGGGATTCCCCCTTATTCATGACCTGTGCTTAAGCTGGCTTGGGGGTTCCGCCCTCTATTTTTTCCTGAACCAGAAAATAGGCGGTCTCATGATTTTGACCGGACTATTATTAGGGCGAATCAGTGGAAATTGTTGTGTGGTGATTCATCACCGTGCAACTTCATCGGCGATTGTTATGCTACCCTTTTGGCATCAGTCTGGTACCGAGAAATTTTTAAATACAGGATAAAGATAATGAAAAAAGTATGGATATATTTGTTACTTCTGGCAATAGCAATACCTGTTCAAGCAGAAGAGATGCAAAACAAAGAAGTTTCGCCATGGACGGTAAGGGCCGGGTTGACTTACGTGCCACTTTTATCTTTAAAGCAGAATCTAGAAGTTGCCTATCGTTTGCCAGGCAATCACTGGGACGTTTTCATTTACGGTAACGCACCACTACCAAGCCTCAGCTACTCATCTATTCAGATAGGCACCCGATACTATTTCAATCCCGAAGACGAAAAGCTTAATTACTTTGCAATGGCTCGTGGTGGCGTCAGCTTTTTTGACGGTACAGGAACGATTTTCAATCCAGACGGAACCACAGAGCCTTTTGGCGGATGGCAGACCAACGCAGAACTTGCTGCAGGAGTAGGTTTGGACTGGAATTGGAATGAACATTTTGGACTGACCGCCGGAATATACGGCGGCCTCCCTGTATTCGTTATTCCTGACGTTGCTTTGAAGTACAGATTTTAACAGTGATCTTCTATATATTGTTTCCATTAAATAGACCCCTTGAAATGCGAGGCTTCAAGAGGTCTATGCTTTTCTAATAACGGATTTGATTTACTTCAAAATGAGCTTGGCAATGGTTTGTAGCTGCATGTTGGAAGTTCCTTCGTAAATCTTGCCGATTTTTACGTCGCGGTAGTATTTTTCAGCAGGATATTCTTTGGTATAGCCGTAGCCGCCAAAGATTTCCAGAGAGCGAGAGGCCACACGCTCAGCCACCATAGAGGTGAAATATTTACACATGGCGGCTTCTTTTAAGAAGTCTTTGCCTTCGTCTTTGAGACGGGCACAGTTGTACACCATCAGACGGGCTGCTTCGATTTCGGTGGCCATGTCTGCCAAATCAAACTGGACGGCCTGGAATCGAGAAATGCTCTTGCCAAACTGCTCACGCTCTTTGGCGTATTTAATGGCGGCGTTGAGAGCTCCCTGAGCCACACCCACCATCTGGGCACCAATACCGATACGGCCTTCGTTAAGGGTTTCAATGGCCACTTTGTAGCCCTTGCCCACTTCACCGAGGATATTGGCTTTGGGCACCTTGCAGTTTTCTAAAATCAGCTCACAGGTGCTGCTGGCGCGAATGCCCAGCTTGTCTTCTTTTTTGCCCACGGTAAAGCCTTCAAAACCACGTTCTACCAAAAAGGCGGTAATGCCTTTATAGCCCAGTTCTTTGTTGGTGTTGGCAATAACAATAAAGACGTTGGCTTCGTTGCCGTTGGTGATCCACAATTTTTGACCGTTGAGGACATAGTGATCGCCGTCTTCACGGGCGGTGGTGGCCAGTCCAAAGGCATCACTGCCGGAACCCGACTCAGAAAGGGCATAAGCACCCACCCACTCGGAGGCCAGTTTGGTGAGATAACGTTGCTTTTGATCTTCGGTGCCCCAGCGAATCAGGGCATTGTTGACCAGGGTATTTTGTACGTCCACCATTACACCGGCGGAAGCATCTACTTCTGAGAGGGCTTCCACGGCCAGAATAGACATGAAAAATGAGGCTCCCACGCCGCCGTATTCTTCGGGGATTTCGATTCCCATGATGTCCAGATCAAAAAATTGTTTGACAATCTCGGGTTTGAATTCAGCTTTGGCATCCATTTCTGCCACGTGAGGTTTGAGGGATTTTTGAGCAAAATCGCTCACCATTTCTTTAAATAACTGTTCGTCTTCACTTAAGACGGTTAAAGCTGTGCTCATGAACACGCTCCTTTTAAATAAATATTCTGTTCACAGTGTAACACGCGCTATACGGGTAAATAATGGCTTTTTAAGGCGTTCATGTCGTCAATTTCCTGAGTGCGTCCATGCTGAAGAAGTAAAAGGCGTGGATTGAGTTCTTTGATTTGTCGGTAATCGTGATCGGTCAAAACAACGGCCGCCTGTTTTCCGGTGGTGGCAATCCAGTCGCGGGCTTTGGCTTTGAACATGGGCTCTAGCTCAGAAAAGGGTTCGTCTAAAAAGTAAAATTCGCGCTTCAGTGCGAGCACCAATTTCAGTTCCAGTAAGCGGCGCTCACCCCCGGATAGCCGCCCTAATTTTTGTTTGCGCAGTCGCGCGAGTCTGGGATCTTGCAGAATGTGTTCAGTTTTTGCTCTTCCTACAAAACGCAGGGCCACGGTTTCTACCGTGAAGTTTGTGGGCAGAAAATTTTTCTGCGACAAGTAGCCAATCATGCCGGGCACGCTATAAAGGGATTGCACGGCGATGCCGTTGACCTTGAGCATTTTGTTATCGGCACGCATTTGTCCCATGGCAATCCGAAACAGGGTGGATTTACCACAACCGTTTATACCAATGACCGCCTTCATTTGACCTGATTTTACCTTTAGCCAGGCGCCTTGAAGGATTTTGTCGGTGCCAAACTGATGATGCACGCTGTCAATCAATAATTCATAATCTGTTTTTAAGGGTTCTCGTGTGTCAAAAAGACCGCTCACCCAGGCAATAATGAGCAGAGCCATGAGCACAAAGCAGCTCAAGGCAAAAGTCAGGAGCACAACAGGTTGTAGTGCCCAGCGTCCTGAGCTGGTGAAGGCATGGTAAAAAAAAGACTGTAGAGCCGGGCGTAGTCCAGGAACGCTAACCGTCAGGATGATGGTTCCCATGAGGAGATCTGTGACTATAGCCCCTCCATAACGCTGCCAGGGCAAAATACTGTGATTCACATAAATGGGGTGTTCATCACGATGAAAGTAATGATTGACCAGGAACGTGGCCGCAGGAAAAAAACCGAACGTATATCCTAATGCCAGGCTAAAAGGCCCCATAGCGTACAAAATGGCCAGCACGGGCGCAAAAATAATGCACAGTGCTAAAGACAAACGTACAATGAGAAAAACGTACCTGATCAGCCAATAAACGCGTATTTTCACCAGTTGTTAACCTTGCAATAATTCTTTGATAACAAGTTTGCCGCCGCGATCCGCTATAATTAGATTAGAGAATTGCATAGAGGTCGTCAAATCATGGTACCAAACACAGTTATTAACCCTTCAAAAGTGCTTGCGGCACTTCTTGTGGCCAGCACATTATTAGGTACCACCGCCTGTCAACGCTCCAATCTGCCTGCGGCTACTTCCTTTAATCCTTCGGCCCGTAACGCAGCTCCCATGGCTGTCCGTCGTCAGGGCGATACCCGCGATTCCAAAGCCGGTCAGGTGGTGGTGCGTTTCAAGCGCCCCAAAAGCCCTCTGGCTCTCGAAAATTATGCCAAAGCCAATCAAATGAAAGTACTCAAGGTGCTGTCTCAGGGCCGAGTGGTGCTCTTTCAAAATCAAAAAAGAGGCGTATCGACTCAGAATGTGATTCGCGCATTTTCTGCCAGTACCGGTGTAGAAAGCTCACAACCCAACTATATCTACAGAGCCTTCCAGAGCCGTCGTTACCCCGTTAACGTCAGACGTTTCAATACACCTTCTGCTCCCGGTGTAGCCCAGCCCACCGGCCAATATGCCCACCAGAGCATTCAACTGGCTCAGGCCTGGCAAACCACGCGAGGCAACGCCAATATTAAAGTTGCCGTTGTAGATTCAGGGGTGGACTCCAGTCACCCTGATTTGCGCGCAGCGTTGCTACCCGGCGCTTCTTTTATTGAGTCCCAGCTGAAAAATGCACCCGCATGGACCGATGAATTTGGTCACGGCACCCACGTAGCAGGTATTGTGGGCGCTGCGGTGAATAATGTGGGTGTATCTGGAGTGGCTCCAAATTGTAAAATCCTTCCTGTCAAAGTCCTCGATAGCTTTGGCTTCGGTGACACCATGGGCGTGGTTCAGGGCATTGACTGGGCTTCTCAACAGGGAGCTCGCGTGATTAATCTGAGTCTGGGTATTCACCAGAAAGATGATGCTATGGAAGCTTCCATTAAGAGTGCTATTCAAAAGGGAGCCGTGGTGGTAGCGGCTACGGGCAATCAGGGCGGATCCTGGGAAGCTTACCCCGCCGCTTTTGAGGAAGTTATTGGTGTAGGTTCTATTGACGCCAACGATAAACGTGCCGATACCTCAAATTACGGCAACTGGATTTCTGTGGTGGCTCCCGGTGTAGGCATTATGTCCACGCTGCCCACTTATCCCCTCAACGGCAACACAACGCCCGGTAACCCTTACGATTTGGACAGTGGCACCTCCATGGCAGCACCTGCAGTGGCGGGTGTAGCGGCGCTGCTGCTGAGTGTGAATCCCCAGTTAACTCCTGCAGAAGTCAAGTGGCGCATTGAACAATCCGCAAGAGATCTTGGAGAACCTGGTTTCGATCAGTATTATGGTCACGGCGCGGTAAATGCCACAGCTGCCTTAAATATGGGTGAAATGCATGCTTTTGGTGGAAATTTCCGCTAAATCGTGAGCATTGTCTCTGTATTTTTATGAGATTTTGATAGAATAGCAATATGCTAAAATCATCACTCCTTCCTCGAATTGCCGCCTGGTCTCTGGTGGCCCTTACCGCATCTTTAATTCCTTTTTCCGGTCAGCTGGGGACCAAAACCCTTGCTCAGGATTTGCCTACCCTGAAAAACCTGCGGCCCACCGCTGCCCACCTGCACATGAATGCGCCTGAAAAAGTCACCGAGGGCCAGCCTTTTTCTCTGCAACTGGCCTTTCGCAATATTCCGGCTGCCACCCGCTTAGAACCCGCCAAACTCACCTTACGCTACAGCGATACCAGTTACAACGGAAAGCCCATTGCCGTCAAAAAGCCGCTGCAACTGGGAATTTCTCCCTATAGCGAAACCCTGCTTTTCCAAAGCCCGGGCGAACATAAGATCGACATTCTGGACGACAGTGGCACCGTGTGGAAAACCCAAACCGTCAACACAGAGCCCTTTGCCGCCAGTATTTTTCCCGAGCACCACAAAGATTACCCCGAACTCTCCAAAAACCCCGAAGACTTCCATGTGTGGGTCAACTTACATTACGATCCCAAACAGCCCAAAAAACAGCGACAGCATTTGCAAATCACTTATAAAGACCGGCTTTTGGAGCGTTTGCTGATTTCTTCCGGGGCGCCGGGTCACGCCACGCCTCAGGGCACTTATAAAGTGGGCTTTAAAGATTATTACCCTCGTTCCGCCAAATACAACAATACGCCCATGCCTTTCTGGTCTGCTATCAATATGAACGGCAATGAGGGTGAGTACGGTTTTCATTCCTTAGAAGGCGGTGGGTATTTGTACCTGCTGGGCCGTCCCGCGTCTCACGGCTGTATTCGCCTGAGCCGTATGGCTTCTGTAGAAACCAACCCTGAAACGGGCGAAAAATTCTGGGGAGATCGCGGCGGGGCCCGCTGGATTTACGACCGTATTCCCAGAGACACACCCATCCATATTTTTACCCATTCACTGCCTGCTTTTGCCTACGAAGATTATCAAATGTATCTCACGGCTCAGGCCGAGGCGTATCGGAAAAAGCAGCAGCAGAAGAGCTGATTTTAATTTCTCCTGTAGCAAGGCATTCAAGTGAACCCGATTCCAAAGAAAAGCGCGTTTGCCCTTCCACCAGTTTGATGCTGCCCGCAAATTTTCCCGTTTTGCAACGGCCCTGAGAAAGCACAGAGGTTCCGTTAACCGTTAATTGTTCCATATTTTGTGAATAAAAACGATAGCTTAACCCTGTTTCACCTTCGATCAGCATCAGCGGACCCATGAGCAAAAAGGCTCCTTTTGAGCCGCTGTACGAAACGAAGGCTTCGTCCTCAAAAAGCGTGTGATTTTCTTTCACTTCCAGAACATTTTCAGCGCTAGTGGTAATCTCACTGTAATCGTGAGAGAGCGCGATCGTGACCGGGTGCCCCTTTGTATTTTTAAAACGGACCAGTGCAGCTTTCTTTTTCTGTTGATACTGCTGTATTTTCCGGGCAATGGTTTTTTGCTGCGCAATCAGTGCCGGATCCAGAAGGGTTTCTTCAATAAAGTTGGCATCTTCTGAAGCAGAAGCTGAACGGTAATAACGAGACAGTTCGCTGATGAGCTCTATCAACGTTTGTCCTGCGGTGGCAGATTTTTGCCAACGGTACTCCATATCATCTATTAAAAGACCCATAGCTCGCCCTGTTAGATAATAACGTCCGCGCTCCATGGCGTTTTTATCGAGAGGTGCTGTCAATTGTGAAATCAGGCGCGCACGGGATTCTTTCTCTGTGACTT
>CAYFGW010000105.1:0-16041 GCA_964342365.1 uncultured Candidatus Sericytochromatia bacterium
CGTTGCCCTGTAGCGCTTATGATGGTCAGCGTGCCAGCAAATTTTCTCCATCTTAGAAGCATGAGGCTTAAAGTTTTTCGTATCATCTAAACACAATAGCACTCTCTTTTCGCCGACTTTTGCTTCGCTTAAAATCCAGAGAGTAAGCAGCTTAGAGAGCTTTTTGTGAGACCATTCTGCTTTACGTAAAAAGTCGTAAATGGTGCTGAAATGACGCGACCAATGAGCGCTGTCATTCACTTCCGTCACTGCTCTGGGGCCTGTGATTTGAGCGAATCCCGTTACCAGTCGAGAAAAGTGCTGAAAAGAAGGTTTAGTGAACACCATTTCAAAGTGTTGGAGAAAGTCATGTATCATAGCTATGTGGCTTATCCTGATTGGTTTTAGTAGACTTTCAAGATAAGCCACTTTACATGTTCAGTAATTTCTTAAGCCATTTTCTCCGAAACTACAGACAATAAGCTTTCGCTCATCAAAAAAAAGAAAACGCTGCGGCGACATATTATGAAGGCATTAAGACGCGAGGATTTTGCGTTTTTAAGCCTTGTTGGTCAAGAGAAAAAATTTCTCAGGCTGCTTCGTTTTTCAGGGTAAAGGTCAATCAAGAACCATGTTTAAATGACTAAGTAAAACATGAAATTATCGAAACTGAACAGGTGATTTTGACTTGTCTCAAACTCAAGATACTTTTAATTTAAACTATGACTTGCTATTCTCAAAGAGTATAGCTGAAGGAGCACCTATTATTTAGCTAGTTTTACCGAAGCTACAGGAAAGTGAAACTATGAAAAAGTCAGACCTAATCAGCGCATATATGCAAATGGAATATGGTAGAACAGGGTCCTATTTCATAAAGCAGCTTGTCAATGAAGCCATGGATCAGGGGGAATGGCAAGATGGTTTTGATATTGCTGTCTCTATTCGGGACTTAAATGACGATGAATCCAGGAAGCTCTATGGAATTCTTAAAAAGGCCTATCCAGAAGTTGTCTTTGATACAGAAACAATAGAGCAAATTCTGGATAAAGAATGTATTGACTTAGATAGGGCTGCATTCTCTTGGATTGTGGATTCGGATGGTTCTATTCTGATGACCGATGGTTACAGAGTGGTTAAAATATTAGATAATCAATTAATTTGGATTAGTGATAGGGCTCCATGGGGCGGCATTTGTTTACTGACCATTGTAGATGCTATTCTTATTGCTGTTATTGCTGCTTGGAATGGCCCAGGACACAACGATGCTCAAGAATGGCTGCCTCTAAATATAGCTATCCTGGATGGAAAAGTACTCGAAGGGCCAACCATGGAATCAAACGCTATTGAAACAATTCTCTCGGAGAGTTGGTTTAATAAGTCAATGAAGTATTTCTCGAAGTATATCGAAAAAAGGGCGTTTGAATGATCTACATCAAAAAGACCAGGATGTCTTTAATTACTCGAAAAGCATACTTCACACACGCCATCTTAAGAAATCCTGCCCCACCCCGGAAGGTGTAAAAGCGGTTCATGAACAAGGGGGATTAATGCGAAGGGCCGCGCGCAGGACGCGCATGAGCGGCACTTCGGATTTTAGCGACAGAGCCTCACGACGAGGCGGCGGAGCGTCCCCCGGTTTATGAGCCGCTTGACTCTTCTAACCCACTATCCACCTTCTTCTCAATCTCCGCAATCATGGATTCAGATCCCGGCCAGAAAGCGTTCTTCTCATCCATCAGGCGCGTGGCCCCGATCAATAGCTTGTGGGCGGGCATACTCTGTAAAGAGGGAATGGGCGGATCGGTCCATTCTTTTTCGTAAAACAACCCCTTGCCCATGGTCACCATTTTATAAAAGGCTTCTTCGCCCAGAATATGCTGAAACTCGGCGTGTAAAAAAGAGCCCTGATCCAGGTACAAATGTCCGGCTTCGCCCGTATCCTGATCTTTGACTTGGATTTTTTTGCGCTCGCCGGACATCAGCGCCAGTTGAATAAAGTCAAACACGTTGATATTGTCCACGTAGCCTTCAAAGCCGGAATTGCCGATTTCTCCCAGCAGAAGTTCTAACTCCTTGAGCTGAATGGGTTTGTTCAGGTAGCGCAGCACCTTGTTTTGTTTGGCGGTTTGTTCAATTTCTTCTGAGTGAAAGGCGGTCATCATAATCACCGGCACGGGGATCTGCTGTTCTTTGAGCCACAGCAAAAACTCCACACCGCTCATACCCGGCATGCTCACATCAGTAATAATCAAATCCAGTTTATGATCGGGAGTGGACTCAATGTATTTCACCGCCTCAACCGCGGAGACCATTTCAATGACTTCATATCCCTGTTGAGACAGACTCTTTTGTAAGAGCACCCGGATAATCATATCGTCGTCCACCAGCATAATGCGGCGAATTTTGTCGATGTTGTTTAAGTATTCGTTACTCACATCCAGCGTCTTAATATCGCCTTCGTCCATTTGTTTGGCGGCTTCCATGACCATGCCCTGAAAGGGCGTTTGCACATTGCGAATCAGATCGCCGTTAAAGGCTTTTTCCGTAAAAGATCCGTTTTTAATTTTTAAGATCTTATAAAAAGCTTCTTCACCTTCTGCCAGAAGCTCTTCTTCTTCCATATCAAAAAGAGCGGCGTGAATCAGTTCTCCCTGATACAGAGACAGCTGGCCTTCGTGCCCCGTGGTCTTGTCTTCAATCAGAATTTCCCGGTTGATTTTATCCATCAGCAGCACCTGAAGCAGGTTTTCCAGACTCACCTGGCGCATTCTTCCAGACAGTCCCGTTTGAATGCGTTCCGTCAGGCGCTGGCGTACTTCTAAGAGATCCAGAGGCTTGCGAAAAATTTCCAGGACACCCGCCTGATCGGCCATGGCCTGAATAGCTTCCACGGGCATGGCGGTCATCATAATGCTCTGGGTGCGCGGGGCGTGTTTTTTGGCCCATAGAATCAGCTCAATGCCTGAAATATTGGGCATGTTCATATCGGTCATGAGAATGTCGTAATGTTCCTGTAGCAGCAGGCGGGCGGCTTTTAAGGGGTTGTCAGAATAATAGGTTTCAATACCGTCCTGGGAAAACATGCGTTTGACCATGGAGCCCAGATCGTGATCGTCATCCACCAGAAGAATGCGCGGTTTACGTGACATTAGTCGAGGGTCTGTCCAAATAATTTACAGAGGCTGGCAGCCAGCGCATAGCGGGTAACCTTTTGTTCTGAACGGAAGGTGTGGTCGCTGTAAAGGTTCATTAAAGATTGATTGAGCACCTTTTGAATGGCGGTGTAATAGGGGGAGCGTAGCGGCAGATCAATACCCAGTTGGCTGACGCGTTCAGGGGCTTTCAGATAACGGCCGTTCTTTTCTTCAAAGGCCCGCAGTACTTCGCTCAGCCCGTAGGCCAGATCTTCACGGGTGGCCGGCTCACTGCCTTTAAAATCGTCACTCCACAAAAGGACTAAACCCCGCTTATTGAGCAGTTCCAGCGCATTTTCCCGGGCCCAGTGATTTTCTCTAATCATCAGATTGCTGTCCACATCAGGATAAGCCAGAGACAGGTTCTGCGCGCGGAACAATTTTTTTTGCACTTTCAGCAACGTGGTGGTCAATTCATAACGGGTAACGGGGCGATCTCCACGAAAGGTGTGATCGGAAAAACCCACCATCACGCCGTACTTATCCAGAATGTCGGTGGTGCAGTCAAAGCACCAGTGAGAGTTTGTTAAATCCACCAGGTACTTGCTGGGACTGAGTCTGGGTTTAACGGTGCTGGGCTTGACGCTAACGGCTGAAGCCGCAAAAGTCATGGCGGGAAACAGAAAACACGAAAGCAGAACCCCTCGTTTTAACAGACCTTGTTTCATGAGCGTATTCCTTTCATGGCTTCAATAATTTGTAGTTTGAGATCTTCGAGGCCACCGGTATTGTCCAATACACGATCTGCCCGCTCTTTTTTAATGTCAATGGGCCACTGGGCTGCCAGTCGGGCCTGGGCTTCCGCTTCGGTAAAACCGTTGCGCGTCTGCAAACGCTGCAGCTGTTGTTCCGGGGTGCAGTAAATCACCCACACTTCTTCCACCCAGTCCACCAGATCCGATTCATAAAGGAGGGGAATCATCAGAAAAACCGGTGCGCTATTCTGCTGCGCTTTCAAGGTGTCAAGGCGTTGGCGCATGGCGTCCTGCACGTGGGGGTGCACTAAATGGTTCAGTCTTTGCAGGGCGTTGGGGTTTCCAAACACCTTTGCCCCCAGTTTCTGGCGGTCAATGCGTTCTTCTTCGTCTAAAATGTCCGGGCCAAAGGCTTTGACCACGCCCGCGTAAGCGGTACCGGTTTTAGCCATCACTTCATGGGCAATGGCATCGGCGTCGATAACCACTGCACCCGCTGCTTCAAGGGCCGTCGCGGCAGTGCTTTTTCCACTGGCGATGCCTCCGGTTAACCCCAGAACTTGCATTACCAGAGACGCACCTGAACACCTCTGTCGAGATGGACTTTGATGCCTTCTTCTTGAATCAGTTCTTTGATGGTGTTTTCTTCCAGCAGATGGTCCGCTTTTTGTAGGACCGGTTCCAGCTGCTTGATGGTTTTTTCTGCGCCCTTGAGCACGGGAGAAAGCTGGTCTAACACTTCTGGCAAACGGTCCAGCGTTTTCGGTGCTTTTTGCAGGAGCGGTGGCAGTTCAGACAGGGTGGTGTTGAGATTGGGAACCAGTTCCGGATGATTGTTCAACACATTGGTAAAGCGCGCTGCGTTGTCCGCGATGCGGTCAATGTCTGTGGCTAACTTATCCGCGTTGGTGGAGAAGGGGCCGGTGATGCGCTTAACGTCCACGGTCACATCGTTAATGCTGCGGGTCAGCTGAGGTACATCGGTTTTGAGGGTGATGGCGGTAGCGTCTAAATTGTGCACCAGACGATCCAGAGCCGGGCCGTTTTTAATGAGGAGTTGATTGGCGCGACCGGAAAATCCGTCCAGATTTTCCACAATGCGTACCACTCGCTCTTTGTTATCGCCAAAGGTTTCCATGAGTACAGAGGTGCCGGTAATAATCTCACCCAGTTGTTCTCCCTTACCCTTTAAGCCCACTGCGAAGGTGTGAATGAGGGTATTGAGATCTTCGGGATCCAGTTTGGTGAGTACGGGGGCCAGATGGTCAAGCACCTCGTCCAGTTCCACGGGGGTGTGAGTTTGTACAATTTCACCGCCGTCCTGCATGGCGGCCAGATTGGTGGAGCCTTTATCGATGGCGATGTATTTTTCGCCCAGCAAGCTTTTGGAACGAATGCTGGCCTGGGCGTCCTGGTGAATGACCACATCGGGGTGAATAGTGAGGTTGAGTTTGGCGCGGCCGTTGTCCACAGACAGTTTTTCCACGTGGCCAATTTCAATGCCGGCCATCATGATCGGGGCATCTTTCACCACACCAATGGCGTTATCGAAGGTGGCGCTAATTTCAAGGCTGTCGCCAAACTGTACTTTTCCCACAGTGATGGACATATAGGCCAGGAGTGCAGCAGCACTAATAATAAAGAGACCCAGCAAAAATTCTTTGCGATGTTTCATGATTGTGACTCACAGGTTTCGGATTGTGACGTCAGTATACCATTAAGCGGCCACCCATCAGAAAAGTGACGTACAATTTATGAAGGCATAAACCGATGGAGGATTTTAACGTGGAAAATAACGGGGAACTGGCGGGGAAAGTCGCTCTGATTACGGGCTCCTCAAGGGGGATTGGCAGGGCCTGTGTGCTCCGTTTTGTCAGGGCCGGAGCCCGAGTCGTGATCAATTATTTACACCATGAAGAAGAGGCGGACTCCACCCTGCAAGCTGCCGAGGCCATTGCACCCGGTTCAGCCATCAAAATCAGGGCGGACGTAAGCTGTGAGGACGACGTAAAAGCCATGTTCAAAACCATTCACGCGTCCCTGGGTCGGGTAGATATTCTGGTAAATAACGCCGGGATTCATAAAGACAATTTACTCCTGCGCATGAAAACCGCTGATTTTGATCAGGTCATAGACGTAAACTTAAAAAGTGTCTATTTATGCTGTAAGCTGGCGGTCAAAGACATGCTCAGGCAAAAGGGGGGGCGCATTGTGAATATTGCTTCAGTAGTGGCCCAGACGGGCAACGCGGGGCAAACCAATTATGCCGCCAGTAAAGCGGGGGTACTGGGGTTAACAAAGAGTCTGGCACAGGAAATGGCTTCTCGACAGATTGCGGTGAATGCGGTGGCTCCGGGCTTTATTGACTCAGAAATGACGCAGCACTTTGACGCAGAGCATAAAGAAAACACCCTCAAAAAAATTCCCTACGGCCGCTTTGGCACCTGTGAAGAGGTGGCAGAAGTGGTATTATTTTTATCATCGGATCGTAGCCCCTACATGACGGGACAAACCCTGAACGTGGACGGCGGAATGGTCATGTTATAACGGGTAAGGAAAAAACGATGACAACGCAAGAAATTCTCGCAAAAATTAAAGACCTCGTTTCAGAACAGCTGGGCGTGGATAAAGATAAAGTGGTGCCCGAAGCGCACTACATTAACGATCTCGGAGCCGACTCTCTGGGAAGCGTAGAACTGTTTATGTCCATTGAAGAAGAGTTTGATCTGGACATTCCCGACGAAGAAGCCGAAAAGCTACGCACTGTGGGTGAAACCCTGGTGTATATCGAGAACCACATTGACTAAAAAAACGTCTAAAAAAACGTCTCATCGCGTGGTGGTGACGGGCATGGGGGTGGTATCTTCTCTGGGAGAGACCGTTGAGACCTTCTGGCAAAATTTGCTGGCGGGAGAAAGCGGAATTTCCACCATTCAGGGCTGGGACACCACAGACTATGCCACCACCATCGCGGGCCAGATCCACGATTTTGAGGTAACGGACACCATTATTCCCAGAGATGCCCGCCGCATGGCTCGCTTTACCCAGTTCGCCGTGACCGCTGCAGAATCCGCGCTCAAGCATGCGGGCATTGTGGTGGCGGAACTGGATGACCCTTACGCCATTGGCGTCACCCTCGGCTGTGGCATTGGTGGCATTGACGTGGTGGAGCAACAGCATAGCAAACTCACTCAAAAAGGCCCCCGGCGGGTGTCACCTCTCTTTATTCCCATGTTTATTCCCAATATGGCCGCCGGGCAGGTGGCCATTCACACCGGGGCCAAAGGCCCCAATACCTGTCCGGTGACCGCCTGTGCCTCTGCGGCCCACGCCATTGGGGACGCTTTTCGCATTTTGCAGCGCGGAGACGCGCGCATGATGATCACAGGAGGCACCGAAGCCGCTATTTCACCTCTGGGGATTGCGGGCTTTATTTCTGCAAAAACCCTCTCCAAACGCAATGATGATCCCACCGCCGCCTCCAGGCCCTTTGATAAAGACCGCGACGGTTTTGTGATGGGTGAAGGCGCCGGGGTTTTGATTCTGGAAACGCTGGAATCAGCTCTGGCACGCAACGCCACTATTTATGCAGAAATGACCGGATACGGCATGAGCAATGATGCCCATCATATTACCGCTCCCGATCCCGAAGGCAAGGGTTTAATTCGCGCCATGGGCGAAGCAGTGGCCGACGTGCAGCGCCAACAGCCCGACTTTGGCCTCGAACATCTGGGGTATATTAACGCTCACGGCACGTCCACGCCTTTAAACGATGCCACAGAAACCCACGCTATTAAGCAATTGTTTGGGGAGCACGCCTATAAGCTGCGGATTTCTTCCACCAAGTCCATGACGGGCCATTTACTGGGCGCTGCTGGTGGTATTGAAGCCATTGCCACGGTTATGAGTTTACACACCCGGAAATTGCACCCCACCCGCAATCTGGACCACCCGGACCCGGATTGTGACCTGAACTATATTCCTCACGAAGCGGTTTCCCAGGACCTGCAGGCCGCCATGAGTAATAGTATGGGTTTTGGAGGCCACAACGCCAGCCTGATTTTTTCACGATTTTAAGTTTAAGGAGCACAGCTTTTGAACCCTCAAGAACTTCGCTTAATGTACGGGACCGCCTGGAAAGAGGAGCGCACCGCAGAACTCACGCAGCAGGCCCTGCGCTGTGGCTTTCGAGCCATAGATACTGCCAATCAGCGGAAGCATTATTACGAAGCGGGAGTCGGAGAGGCCGTGCAGGCGGTGATCGCCGCAGGGATTTGTGCCCGTGAGGATTTGTTCTTACAGAGTAAATACACCTATCTTGCCGGTCAGGATCATCGTTTGCCTTACGATCCCGAAGCGGCGCTGACGGAGCAGGTGCACCAATCCTTTGCCAAATCCTTGGAGCATCTGGGTACTGACTATCTGGACAGCTACGTGCTGCACGGCCCCATGTACAGAGAAGGGTTCCAAAAAGAAGATGTGGAAGTATGGGAAGCCATGGAAACCCTGCACGGGGAGAAAAAGACCCGGTATCTGGGAGTGTCCAATGTGAGTGCCGAGCAGCTGCAGGCCTTGCTCAGGGTGGCTAAGGTGAAGCCCGCCTTTGTGCAAAACCGCTGCTATGCCACCACCGGTTGGGACAAGGCCGTCAGAAGGATTTGTGAGCAGGAAAACATCCGTTATCAGGGATTTTCTCTCCTGACCGCCAACCGCCAGATTCTGGCCACACCCACCTTTTTAGATTTGACCGTGCGTCTGGGCTGTACAGGAGCCCAGCTGATTTTTGCTTTTGCGGCTCAGGTGGGCATGTTGCCATTGATTGGCAGTAGCAGTGTGAAGCATCTGCAGGAAGATCAGGCGGCCATGGCGCTGTCCTTGCCCGCAGAAGTGCTCTCTCAGATCGAAAACGTTCTGATTAAAAACAGTGCCTGCTGACTCACCGCTTCTCGGCGTGATTGAGGGGTTCTTTGGCAAGCCCTGGGATTTTGACATTCGTGAGCAATACGCTGATTTTTTAGCACAAACGGGCTACGACTTTTATATCTACGCTCCCAAAAAAGACCCTTTCTTGCGCCGTCGCTGGCAGGAGCCCTGGCCTGAAGACACCCTGAAGAGCCTGCATCAACTGCGTCAGGTTTATCGTCGTCAGGGCGTGCAGTTTGGTATGGGCCTGAGCCCCTTTGAACTGTATCAGGAGCCTTCTCATGTGGCCCGTCAGAAACTGGCTCAGAAGTTAGATGCGCTGAAAGCCTTTGAGTTAGATATACTGGGGTTGCTCTTTGACGATATGCGGGGCGATATGCCAGACCTGGCCCGGCGACAGGTGGATCTCGTAGAGGTGGTCAGAGAAAAGCTGCCCGATACCCGACTTATTTTTTGCCCCACGTATTATAGTTTTGACCCCATTTTGGATCAGGTGTTTGGAGAGCGACCGGCTCAGTATCTGGAAGACCTGGGCACCGATCTGGCTTCAGAAGTAGACGTGTTCTGGACGGGGCCTCAGGTGTGTTCCCGCACGTATCCTGAAGCACACCTGAACGCGGTGACCGCACTGCTGCGCCGCAAGCCCTTTCTCTGGGACAATTACCCCGTAAATGACGGGAAAAAGATTTCGCGGTTTTTGCATCTGCGGGGCTTTGACCACGATACGTCTCTGTTGCGTCAGCATCTGGCCGGTCACGCGGTGAATCCCATGAACCAGCCCTTATTATCGTATATCCCGTTGTCCACGCTTCCTCTAAACTACGGTGCTCACCCCGTAGGAAACAGTGAGGGTGACTACCGTGCGCACCGGGCCTTTAAAAAAGCCCTTGATCGTTACTGTGAACCCGAGGTTGCCTCTGCCCTGGCAGAAGATGTAGCATTATTACAAGATCAGGGCCTCGATGAGATGGGGGAATCCCAACGTCAGCGACTGCTAGACAGGTACCGTGGGTTTAACAGTCCTTTCGCACAGGAAGTGGCGGATTTTCTGGCGGGGGTTTATACCTTTGACCCCGCCTGCCTGACGGATTAATAAGGAGAATTGTTTTGCCTAAATTTTTACTGGCTGTGGGTTTAAGTCTCAGTGTGTTGTGGGGAGCGCCCACGGGGGCCGCTTTTGCTCAGCAACCCCCTTCGAAAGCCACCGTGGCTGCCGCAGAAGAATTGTTTAAAGCTATGGATTACAGCGTGCGTTTTCAGGAAACCCTTGAAAATCTGATTGACGTACAAATTCAGCAAAACCCCCAGCTGAAGCCTTACAGAGACGTGATGATGCGCTTTTTTAATAAATACATGTCCTGGGAAAGTATGCGAGGAGATATTGTATCTCTTTACAGCAACACGTTTTCCGCTGAGGAACTCCGGCAACTGGCGGCCTTTTACCGCACGCCCCTGGGACAAAAGGCCCTGAAAGAAATGCCGCGACTTACCGCGCAGGGCGCTGCTTTAGGCCAGCAGCGTGTCCGAGAGCACGAAAAAGAATTTTTTGAAATGATGCGTGAAGCCAAAGCAGCCCGTGAAAAAGCGGATTAATCCGCTTTCCAGCCGCCGGACAGAGAAAAGGTGCCCGTCTCGTGCAGTTCAGCGCTGTGCAGGGTAAAATCTTCCCCCAGATGGCTTTTGACGGCTTTGGCCAAATCCAGGGATAGTACCCGCCCCCGGTGGTTCGGCAGGCCTTCTCTGTCAAGGCGTTCATAGGCCAGTTTCAGCTGCTGAAGCTGTTTTTCTGCCTGATCTAACGCCTTATCCGGGCCGTCGGCGATGCGATTAATGAGCTGAAAGAGGAAGTTTTTGAGCTTCAGTTTGTCCAGGGACAGCTGAAGCTTTTTGTCATGAATATCCACGTCCAGAGCGATTTCCGCTCGAATGGGAAACAGCAGGCGATAGCTCAAATTGTCCACGCTGATTTCGCCGTTTGCGCCAATGGACAACTCCACGTCTTCAATGCCCTGTGATTCCAGTAATGCCGTCAGCTGAGCCGCCGCTGCTTTGCGGAGTTCCGGCTCAAAATGAAAGCTGAGACTGGCTTCGGGTACCTGAAGTGGGGGCTCGCTTTCCCCGTGATAATTCAGCTTTGCACCAAAATGCAGGGTATTCAGGGGCAGTTTGCCCTGAGCGGTTTCGAGTCGGAGTTGGTGCAGTTGTCCCGCTGCGGTGAGCTGTGCCGTGCGCAGCTGGCCCCGATGGTCAAAATCCAGCACACTCTCGCTCAGGGTGAGCTCGCCGCCTTTTACTTTGAGCGGACTGTTTTCAAGAGCTTGTTCAATATCGCCCACGGGATCTTGCAATTGCTGAGTTTCCGGCAACAGACCGCTCACCTCTTTTAAGGTGCTTTCAATATCTTTGAGGTGGACTTCGCCGCGGGCCTGCACCTGAAATCCGCTTTCTTTGGCGGTCAACTGCGTTTCCACCCCGGCGTGTGCAGAAGGAAGGCTCAGGGTAATGTCTGAACGTGGTATGTCAAAGTGCTTAAAGTCTTTGGAGACCCGCAGCTTACCCGGTGCGTCAATCGCTGCTAGAGCGGTGTCGCGGTAGTTCACCCGCAAACCCGTCCCCGACAACAGCCAGTCTCTGCCGTAATCCTGAATTTGCATGCCGTCACGGGCCTGCAGGTTCACCTGCTCACCGTTTAAGCGTCCCGCAAATTCTACCCCGTTTAGCGTGAGGGTTTTGTGCTGCGGGTGATAGCGGAGCGTGCCCTGAAAACGAGCTTCGTTAACCTGAAGCTCGCCGAAGGAACCGCTGAATTTTGTGCCGTCCAGCTGAAGCTCAATTTCTCCGGAGGGCAGTTCCCGGAGGGCCAGCGGGCCGCTGACTTCGAGTCCCGCAATGCCGTAGGCGGGCAGATCTGCTTGGAGTTCACCATCCCATTGCAACGCGCGGGTGGTGGGGTTGAGGGTGAGTCCGGTGTCCGATTGCAGAGTGTTTAAGTGGAGGGGCCCCAGGGTGCCGCTGACTTTCAGGCTTTCATGGGACCCGGGGGTAAATTGAATGCCCTTGGTTTTTCCGTAACGCAATGCGCCCTGAATGTTTAAGTCCTTCAGGTCAAAGTCACCGATGCGTCCCTGTTGCAGGGTCAGTAAATCTCCTGAGCCCTGAATCAGTGTGCTATCTGACTGATGGAACACTTCGCCGTTAAACACCAGCTGCTCCAGGACAATGGGTGTATCGCCCGTCACGGAGGCGGGCACGGTGCCGGAAACGGTGAGCACGGGGGATTGCTTTGGCTGTTTTGATTGCTTTGGCTCTTTTTCTACGGTTGGCAGAGGGCTGAGTTTTAGTCCTTGTGGGGTCTGGGCCAGGGTAAAGTCTCCGCTGGCCTTTAAATTCTCCACTTCTACTTTTAAGTCGTTGACCTGAGCGACATCCAACTGGCCCTGCTCCGTGATGCGTAACTGGCCGTTGCCGCTTAAGTGCTTCAGTTCCAGGCCGCCGATACGCCCTTTGAATTGAAAATGATTGGCGTCCAGGTCCAGTGCGCCGGTGTCGGTATTCACTTCAATATTGCCCTGAAGCTGTATATCTTCTAAGGTGTTAGACCCCAGGGTGAGCTTTTTGAGAGTGGTTTGCTGATCTGCAGTCTGCTTCAGAGATACCGTATCTTCTTTGAACTGCATATCCAGAGTGCCTGCGCTGCTCAAGCTTTCGAGGCGCACCTTATCTACCTGAAGCTGCTCAATGCCAATGTGTTGCCCCTCCATGTGGATGGTGCGCGCTTCCAGGTCATAGTTCACGTGACTACGGGCGGAAATCCCTGCGATACTGACCTTGTCTACTGCAAGCCGGTCAATGTGAAGAGATTCAGCCCCCTTTTGCGTAAGCTGAATCTTGCTGTTTTGAAATTGAAAATCTCCCGTGAATCCGATGTCTTCAAGAGTGACATCGTCCACTTGCAGACGGGCCACGGCGGAGCCTGCAGATTGAAAGGACAGGGTTTTGGCGGCGGTGCGGTAGGTGAGATCTCCCTGAAAAGAAACCCCCGAAATAGCCACGTTGTCCACGTTAAGCTGCTCAACACGACTGCGCTGTTGCTGAGACTGTCTCAGCGCAATGGCTTCGCCTTGCTCAATGCTCTCCATGCTAAGGGTTCCCTGGGCATGGAGTCCTTTCAGATGAACGTCCCCCGCCTGAACCCTCTGGGCCTGTACGTCAGCGTCAGCAAAGGTGAGTGATTTCTGTGCTTCGTTATACTCCAGGTTGCCTTGCAGGGTCAGTTGCTCTACCTGAATATTGCCTGAACGGAGTTGGGCCGCCTGGACTTTGGCCTGACGGGCGTTGATCTGTATTCCCTGATGTTCTTGCCCCTGTGCGGTGGGCTTGAGATCAATTTGCCCGGTAGCCTGAACACCGTTGAGGGCCAGATCACCCGCTTGCAGTTGTTCTAATTTGAGGGTCTGATTCCCTTTTTGACGCAGTTGCAGCCCCTGAGTCGTATCTGCGAGGATTTGCCCTTCCAACGAAAGGTTAGACAGCTGTAGATTCTGATGCTGGAGGTGGTTAAACTGAATTTCTGTGGCGTCTACCCAGAGCCGCTGCTCAGGAAGATTCAGGGCCATTTGTCCTTTGATGCTGGCTCCGATGGCCAGGGTATTTCTCAGTTGCAGCTGTTGCAGTGAAAGCTCTGGTGTACCTTCTGTGGCCCGTAAGCGCACGTAAGCGTTGGCCAGATCCGTCTCCAGGGCGGCATTTTGTAACTTCAGCTGTTGAAGGTTTAAGACGGTGTCGCCCGTGCTCACCTGACCGGAAAAGGACAGTCCCTGACGTTGCCGGGTGTCGAAGCGCAGTTTGTGTTGGGCTTCGTCAAAATCCACAGTGCCGTCCAGCGCCAGTTCGTTCACCTGAACCCGGGTCTTACCGCTTTCTACATCGCCAGTCAGCACGAGATCGTTACTGTTCACCTGAACCTGATGACCGTTGCCCTCAAAATAGCTGCGGGCTTCCAATTGTCCCTGCGTGGTGTGCAGGTCAATGCGAGTGTTGTCCCAGGCCAAATGCAGTTCAGGGGCCTGAATGACACTTTCTTCGGTGCGAACGTGTTGGAGTTCACCGTTTTCAAGGGCCACGTTGTTTTTTAGGTTATGTATCGAAATTTGTCCGCTGGCGCGAATTTCCTGTCCCAGGGCCTGCGCCAGGGCTGCGGAGAAGGTGTCCCGTTCGTGCTCGGTAATGTGTAGGTTCAGTTGTGTGGTGCTGCGGGCCGTGTGTTTCTGGCCGTTTGTGCGGGCCTCAATGTGTACCTGGAGTTGGTCTCCACCTTCCTGATCGGGAACCGCCGGAGCGGACCCGTGAGCACTGCTGGCCACAAAGGGGATCTGATGCAGATCCACGCTGAGATCACCATTGCCATTCTGATGAAACACCGTCTGATTTTCCGTGGCCTGCCACTGCTCCAGTCTTAGCACCTGATTTCCCACTGGGAATTCCCGCAGCAAAGGCATTTTTTGCGGTGCCAGTTGCAAGTCAAAACGGTTCAAGTGCTCACTGCTTACGTGTAAGCCCACTTCATGGGCCCAGCGGTTAATGAGCGCACTGGCTTTGGCCTCCACGTCCTGATTGAGCAATTGACTGCCCGCGTGAATGACATGAGAACCCATACCCGTCAGGCCGCCTAACTGTACTTCAAGGCCGCCCACCGCGGGTTTAACAATCAGCGAACCGGGGGTGATTTTTTTGCCAAAGGGCAGAGGGTAATGTAAACGAATGCGGTAACTGCCGGGTTCCTTGACCCATTCCACTTCAAAAGGGGCAATGTCATCGGCGGCCCGCTGTAAAGCGTTTTTTAAACTCGCTTCTGAAATTCGTAATTCTCCACTGAGGTTACCCACAATGTCTCCGTGGCCGCTCTGTTCAATGCCGTTGATGTCTTCTAGCTGTAAATCCAGGCTGCCCTCGGCGTGTATGGCAAGCGACTGCGAGATATGGGTGCTGTCTGTGCTCGTCTCGGGCTCTGAGACTGGGGCTGATGCTGAGGCCACTGCTTTCTGCACAGACTCACTCGCTATTTGTGCACCCGGTGGGGTCTGATAAGAAGTCTCTCTGGCCTTTGCATCGAGATGAGAAGACGGGGAAGCATTGGAAGAAGACAGGGGAGATTGCATGATTGAGTAGCGCCTTTGAGTCGAGTTATATCTCACTTATCGTCCGGGAACACACTGAGCTTGTGTCCGGAATGTTCAAAAAATCGTTAGCTCTGATTTTGATACGCGCCCCTCTGAAGTTGGGGTACCACCGTACTGCTATTATAAGCGCTGGCAAGGTCTACATCTTCAGGAAACCCCCGCTGAATCAGTTCCTGGCCGGAATGACATTGTTTTAAGTCCTCCGCAAGTGTGCAGCCCCGGAAGGTGTTCCTGGCCCAGCGAGCTTCAAAACTTAATCGGGCGCTTAATTGGGCGCTGGCGGACTGTTGCAACGCCAGCTTTTCCAGCTCATGAATAAAAGCACCTGCTCCGCAAAAGTCTTCCCAGGCGGGGCGAAGGGTATTCTGAGGCCATCGTTCGCCTGCGGCAATCACGTGAATATGTTTTAGAGCAGAGCGCTGCACGATGTACTTCGCCACCGCCAAAGCGTTGCGAAAACAGACCGTAAAGACAGCTGCCTGCGGGTATTTTTCCTGAGCACGGTAAGTGAGTGTGGATCCGTTGGGAGAGGGCAGCACCCACTTTTCGCCGGGGCTTGTGAAACGTAGCGAAGCAGGGGACAGGGACGGAGTGGTTTTGCTCCGTGAGCCCACCAATTGTGCCTGATGTTCCCGGGCAAAGGTTAATGCTCGTTCGTCTTTATAAAAATAAGGGTAAATGTGTGCCCCCTGAGCCAGAGCCATATCCACACAGGTGGAAAAAGACAGCACGTCCACAATGATCAGGGCATTAGGAGGCGGCTCGCTGTGGTCTAAAGCGCTTTCCAGGGCCCCTTCACCCCATTCACAAGTGATCAAAAAGCGCGTTGACAAAACCCTCTGCACTCCATTGTCCGTGTTCGGTTTTCCAGTCTGATACCTGGCCATCGCCAATTTCCACCAGCCTCCACTGACCGTCGCTATTTTGAATCACGTCCACGCTAAAAAAGGGACTATCAATGGCCGCTTGTGCCGCCTTTACCGGTGCTGGAATCTCCGCTTCTTCGGGGTCAGCCGATAAAATCTGGTCTTTGTAAATAAAATAGCGGCGCTCTGTGTCGGGGAGCCAGTC
>CAYFGW010000106.1:0-15841 GCA_964342365.1 uncultured Candidatus Sericytochromatia bacterium
GTAACCTTTGACAGCGGCGGTTATGATATTAAGCCCGCTGCAGGCATGCTAAGAATGTACGCCGATATGGGCGGTGCTGCCGCTACCCTGGCGTCTTTTAATGCCATTGCTGCCGAAAAGCTGCCCATCAATGTAGTGGCCGTGACCCCCTTAACCGAGAACCTGGTGAACGGTAAGGCTTTTAAACCTTCAGATATCCTCACATCCATGTCAGGAAAAACCATTGAAGTGCTTAATACCGATGCCGAAGGCCGCCTGGTACTTTGTGATGCTATGACCTATGTGCAAAAGTATCACAACCCTGACGTATTGGTAGATATTGCTACCCTGACCGGTGCAGCAATTATTGCTCTGGGTCGTACGGTATCCGCTACTCTCACCAATGACGATGAACTTTACCAGCGTCTTTATGATGCCGGCGAGTACTCCGGTGAGCGCGTCTGGCGTCTGCCTCTATACGAAGAGTACCGTTCTCAACTGGTGTCCGACGTGGCAGATATTGAGAACGTGGGCGGACGTTCCGCAGGTACCATTACCGCAGCCATGTTCCTGAAGGATTTTGTGGACGAAGATCGCCCCTGGATCCACATTGACATTGCCGGAACCGCCATGATGGAAGAAGAAATCGCCCGTTATGTGAAAAATCCCTACCTGCCCAAAGAAGGTGGCACAGGCACAGGCACTCGTCTGCTGTATCACTTTGTAGAAAGCTTTACTGAAGCCTAAATCGCTTTATTTTCAGGCGCTTCTGTAGTTTTGCTATAGAAGCGCCTTTTTACTGGAAAATTTACTGAAAAACTTTATGCACAACTACCCTACTGTTACTCCTTTAGCTATGTTCAGTCTGCTGGCCATGCTTTTTCTGGCGGCCATTGACACCACCGTGCTATCCACGGCCATGCCTTTGATTGTTAAAAAGCTGGGCAGCCCGGATCTTTACCACTGGGTGTTTACGGCTTTTATGCTCTGTTCCACGCTGGCGCTTCCCTTTTACGGTAAATTTGCCGATGAGATCGGTATTCGCCGCTGTATGCTGGTGGCCGGTGGGCTTTTTATGCTGGGATCAGCGCTGTGTGGTCTGGCTACCACCATGCCCTTTTTGATTGCGGGTCGGGCTGTTCAGGGACTGGGAGCCGGAGGTATTCAGGGGATTGTGTTGATCGCCTTTGGTGCGCTTTTCCCCCCCGAAGAGCGAGGGGCGAAACAAAGTTTGATTAGCATGGTGTGGGGCTTTTCCAGTCTGGCAGGACCCGTAAGCGGAGGCTATCTGGTGCGTCAGCTGTCCTGGCGCTGGATTTTTGGTTTGACGCTGGTGCTGGGCATTGTGGCGCTGGGTATTTTTGCACTGCGTTTCCCAGAACCCCAGATGAATCGCGCGCAGCCGATGGCTCGTCGGGCATTAGATGTGCCGAGTATTGCCCTGCTCATGACGGGGTTGAGCAGTTTTATTTTGTTAAGTGGCGTAGAAGGGGGCTCCCGACAAATTTCGGGTTACGGAGTGGTGCTGCTTTTGTTGGTGCTCTTTATACGTCGTCAAAAGCGTATTGCCACGCCCCTGATTCCGCTGGATTTGTTTTCCAAACCTCTTTATGTGCTGAGCTGTCTGATGGCTTTTACAGCATTTTTTATTGGTTTTGCGGCCCTGACTTATATTCCCATGTATCTCCAAAACGTGGAGGGTTTTACCCCGGATCAGGCGGGTTTTTACATGACCCCCATGATGCTGGCCTGGCCTGCGGCTTCTGCCGGTGTGGGGTTGTTGCTAAATCGCGTGGGACTGCGCTGGCCGGTGCTCACTGGAACGAGTTTGTGCCTGGTTTCTATGACGGGTTGGACGCTGTTTGCTTCTAACACAATTCAGCACACCGCCAGTCATTTGCTGGTGTGGTGTCTTTTGTTTGGTCTGGGTATGGGGTGTATGACCTCTTCACTGATGGTAACCGCTCAGACTATTGTGGAGCCGGAGCGCATTGGCATCGCTTCCTCAACGTTGGTGCTTTTACGCAGCATTGGCACCACACTGGGCATCAGCCTGATGGGAAATTTGCAGGTGCTTACGGCCCCTGCGGTGGGGCTCTCTTACAGTCTGGCGCTGGTGTTTGGGGTGCTGAGTTGTTTTACGCTAGCCAACGTGATTTCCGCCACGCGTATGCCCAACAAAGCACCCGCTGCCCTGCGTCAGGCTTAAAACACTAGCCTATGGGATCCTCAATTTGAGGGGCATTTACTTTTTCTACACCGGGCTCGTGGGTGTAGCGTTCGTTAACAAAGCGAGAGTAAGCATGGGCCGCGTCGTCGTATTCACAGCTGTAGCGCTCCTGAAGTTTGCCAATCATCACCTCACGATGGGCGTCGACGGCACCTTCCTTATTTTCCAACATTTTGTTAAGTTCTTGTTTGATTTCACCGGCATATTGATGCCAGATGCCTTTTAATTCATTTCCGAGATTGTCTGCCATGATACCTTCCTCCACGCACAGGCTATCACGAGGGTCTTCAAAACCCCAACAAAGCTTTATAAAAAACGCGTAAAAATCACCAGCCCCAGGAGCCCGGAACGCCCTTGAAGGGGCCGACTATTTTTGAGGTGACCCAGCCACCGTAAAATTCCCCGGGCTGTGGCGTGGCCAACTCCTCTCCCACAAATCCCTGCACATCTGCCTTTAAATAAAAAGCCAGGGCGTCTTTAAGATCTGCAAAGCGAGGCGTGGGATCGGGGTAGCTCCATGACCATTTTGCATACACCACTGTCCCGGTGTCCGGGTCAATTAAGTCCCAGTAGTTGGCGTTTCCCTTCCATTCGCAAAAAGATTTTTGCGGGTTGGCTTTTAAAAATCGCGTGTTTACATCGGAGCGGGGGAAATAATAAACGGGGGGATGGCTGGTTTCCAGGACGCGCCACCCTGCCTGTGTTTCAGCTACGAGATGCTCTTGCCAGTAAAGCTTCAGTGATTCAGGCACCGTTTCCAGCGCAGGGGGTCGCGGATAATCCCAGACGGATTCCTGCATAAATACCTCTTTTTGATTTAGCATATCGCCTGATCTGTACTAAAATAAAGAAAAACCCGAGGATGCGTTATGAAAAATCCACAGAGTGGTTCCATTTCTGACTCCCGTTTAAAAGCGCTGCAACGCCCGCAGTTACAAAAGGTGCTTGCTCAACATGCTCTAAACGCCGCACACAGTCAGATTGTCATTAAAAATCAGAATGAAATACAGACCGTATCGTTACAGCAGTACCTGCAAGATCCTGATTTTAAGCCGCTCAAGGGGGCCACTTCCGCCGTGCTGACGCTGGACTCGGGGCAAAAAAATCTGGTCATTGACCTGATGGATGCGCAGGACGTGCTCTCTGCCATTGAAAATGCGCAGCGAAATCCGGATCTGGAGCAGGGGGCGGCTCCCATTTTTGAAAGCATCTTGCCCTCTCAAGCATGACGCCACTCAGTCATAAAATCAACCCGGTTCAGCTGTCGGCCTTTTTGCTTTTTCATGGGGTCACCCTCTATCTGTTGACCCGCCTGCACTGGCAGTGGAGTGCCGCTGCTAGCGGTCTTTTGCTGGCTTTTGTAATGCACCACGTGCGATTTTTTGGGATTTCTGTGGTGCTCCACCGCTACTTTTCTCATAAGGCCTTTCGCACTTCTCGCGTGTTTCAACTGGTGTTGGCCCTTATTGGGAGTTTGACGCTGGTTCGTGGGCCCATTCGCTTTGCTGCAGCACATCGTTACCATCATCGACATTCGGATACCCCGCAGGACATTCATTCTCCCGATGACGGTTTTTTATGGTCTTATGTGGGCTGGCTGATGAGCGAGGCGTTTGTGGAGGTGTCTGCCAGAGAAGCCAAAGACCTGCGGCGCTTTCCTGAGTTGGTGTGGTTAGATCGGTTTTACTGGCTGCCGGCGGTGCTTCTGTTTGTGCTGCTCTATCAGGCGGGCGGTTTGCATGCGCTGGTGTGGGGCGGCTTCGTGAGTACGCTGAGCGCCTGGCACCTGGCTTTTTTTGTCACCTCAGTCTTTCATCGGGTGGGCCAGCAAGATTTTAACACCGGAGACGACAGCCGCAATCATTTTGGCCTTGCGCTCATTACCATGGGAGAAGGCTGGCACAATAACCACCACGCAGATATGCATGCCGCTCAGATGGGAGCTCACGTCGGACAGCCGGATTTTGGGTTTTACAGCATCTGGTGTTTAGAAAAGCTGGGCTTGATTTACGATGTGAAGCGATTTAGTGCGCAGGCAGAGCCCTCAGTGCAGCAGACAGAAACCTCATGCGCTACCCCGTAGACGCCGCAGTGGTAGGGATTATGCTGATGCTGTTTTTAAGCTCGCTCTGGCCACTGCTCTTTGATTTTCCCTGGTGGTTTTTACTGCCCTATGCTCTCGTGATTTTACTGTTTAAAAACGCAGCGCTGGCGGCTCAACACAACCATGCCCATCTGAAAGTGTTTCGTTCCGGATGGCTCAATTTTTTGTATGATACTTTACTGACCCAGCTCACGGGATATAGCACCCCCGAATGGGAATTGCAGCACGCCAGAGGGCATCACGTGCAGTATCTGGAGCCGGGTAAAGATCTCACCTCACCCGTTACGCCAGAGGGCAAGACGCTGGGGCTCTGGGGGTTTGCCTGGCAGGGCACCCGTCAGGTCTTTGCTGAGGCCCGGCAGATTGCCCGTCAGGATCGACAACGGGGCCGTTACAAAAGCAGCCGCCGTTTGTACGGGCATCTGGCGATACAGGTGATGATCAGTCTTTTCTTATTGGCATATAACTTTCCCATGGCGCTGCTGTTTTTTGTGGGCTCTAATCTGGTGAATCGTTTTGCGCTCTGGTGGGGCACCTACTGGCAGCACGTGAACGCCCCCGGCAATACCGTTTACGAAGCTTCCAATACCACGACCCACAGATGGCTTAACATGCTGACTTTCAACAACGGCTACCACACAGCCCATCACGAACAGCCGGGACTGCACTGGTCTCTGCTGCCCGCGCGCACCCGAAGGATCCAGCATTTGATTCCCGAACGCTGCTTAAGGGCAGATGTAAATTTCCATCTGGATCAGTAACCTGCGGACACTTCAGTGGCTCTGAGCAACACCTTTACGTTATTTAAGGGTTGACCAGTTTCATCGTAAATCGTTCCCTTAACTGTGGCTAGCAGTGGCGGTGATGAAGACATCGGAGGTGGTGTTACGGAAGGCCTTGTAGAAGCGATGGTCGTTGGCTCAGAAGCAGAAGGCGTTGGAGTTTCAGGCACCGTATCAGATAAATGGGCCACCAGTACCCACACTACAAACATAAAAACGTAGATTTTCATTCTTTGAATCAACCTGCTTCATCTCCAATTTTTTCAACTTCCACACCGTTTTTAACCCTTGCAGCCTTTGTATTGCGTTCATAATAATTTAACTGGAAGGCAGAGGGTGAAAGATCCCATAGTCCTCTCGTTGTAAACGTGCATTTGTAATTTGGACATTGTTTTTCTGTAGATACAGGGCATAAGCCCACATTGATGTCGCCTTTTCACTGTTACTGAAAAACCAGTTGTATTCTTGATCTGACCGCAGAAATTCTTCTATGACTGCCAGTGGGTCTTGTACAGGAATCGCCTCGACTTCGGGTTCAAATAAATACGTTGAATCGTCTATTTGATTCAACTGACCGGAATACGCACTCAGAAATGCTTCTGAGTCAAATTTCGCACTTACTTTAAGTTCTATGGAGAGCTGTGTATAAAGCTGTGAATAAGGTCTTTCAGATTTGTAGGGGAGCCCCTCTTTTTGTCTGCCAAAGCCAGCTCTGTAAAGCTCTGAACCTTGATGAAAAGTAGTCAGCGTTTCTTGCACAGGAATTGTCTGTTTTGAAACTTCGGTCTGAGCTTCTTTGTTCAGAGGTGCCAGAACGACACCTGCCGACTCACCCGGATAAAGCAATACTTTAACGCGCGCACCCGGTTCGCCCGTTATATCAAGCTGCAGCTTATTTTCTTTTTTTAATAACAATTCCTGACTTTCCCAGGCATAGCCCGGAGACAAAAAGCCGCTTCTGGGGTTTTCGTTGGCCAGAGATTGGCCGTTTAATGCCATTGAAAAAGTAGAAATTTGCTCCTGAGGATTCACCTTTTGCACAGAAAGTACATATCGCTGTTGGTCTGAGGCCGAAAACATTCTTTGCCATGACCATTCGCCGTCGCCGTTCAGTGATAATGTTTCATTGATTAGAGCTTGAGTGTTTTGCATTGTCGTAGAAAATGGAGAAAGTGTTTCTACTGACTCTGTTTCCAGAGCATTGGGCTTTACTTTGCCGGTAAAAATGCCAAAAGGCGTCTGATAACGCAGGATATGGGGCTCGTTTTTTCGCTGTAGACGGTCAATGTCCACCCAGAATTCATGGGTATAGTCGTCAAAAACCTGTGTTCCCGTTATTGGATACGTTTCACCATCAATCATTACCCGATGCTTCTGAGGGTTTAGCATAAAAAACTCTCCCTTTAGCACCAGCCAGCGCAATTGACCCTTTTCGGTAAGTCCCCTTACGCTTTTAAGTTCGGGCATCAGATCATTTGCTGTTCGACCCAGACGTACGGGTACAGAAACCTCTTCATCGTTGTATCTCAGAGTCAAAAGATGAAGTCCGTTCAACTGAAAGTCCGTCACGCCAAAAGGCTTAATTTCCAACTGAATCAACGAGGGAGCAATACGGGTGATTTTTAACGGAATACGCTCATCCAGGACAGCGTGTATTACAGGCATTTTCTCCGGAGTTCGTATGAAAAGCCCCTGGTGATACGTAAAACGCCTTAGCATCGGATCTTCTGGGAGATCGAAAGCTCCATGAAGGAGCAAACGGGTGGGGGACTCAATCCCAGACCAGGGCCTTCTATCACGAATGTATTGTAAAAATATGGCGTTTGAGGCATCCGCAGAGACAGGTATTCGTAAGTTATTCTGCACATCTTCCACCATCGCATCGTCAATACGCATATGTTCTGATTCGCTCAGAAACGTGGGGGGTGTTGAAGGAATAGCCTTTTGCCCGGGCGCTTCATCTATCATCGTGTTTGAGGGTGAAGGCAATGCAGAAGAAAGAGGGGAAGCAGGAGTTTTTGACACAGAAGCTGAAGGTGTTGAAATCTCAGGCACCGTATCAGGCGAACAGGCCACCAGTGACCACAGCATAAATGCAAAAACGTAAATTTTCATATGCTCATTTTATGACTTTTGTTGTGTTTTGTAAAACAGAATTGTAAGATGAAACCAAATATCTGAGGGTAAAACACCACCATGAAAAAAGAAAAGCCCGCTCCGCAATTTGTGGGTTACAAGGTTCCCCTATTTTTTTACTTTGTCTTAGAAGTGGCTCTTCCTGTGGCAGTTGCCCTGATCTGGATTTTTAACCCACCCCGGGGCTGGGAAACGGAATGGCGAGGCCTGATGCGTGGAGTTACGCTGTATATCGCCATGCCCGCTTACGGTATTTACGCTTTTATTCTGGCAAAAGCCCACGCTCCCGAACGCTTGAAAGACTGGTTCATCGTTTTTTCTCCGCTGCTATGGGCGGGGATTAGCGCCTGGTATTTTGCCTCGCAAACGGAGCTGTTTTCTGTGGTGGAGTTCTGGGATGTTTTGCAGTGGGAAGGTTTGAGCCTCTATCTGGGGCTGAATTTTACCATTGCGGTGGGTTTGTGGGCATTGGTTTTTCTGAAAAACGACGGACGCAACACCTTATTGCCTCTGCTGGTGCTCATTGGACTTTCCGTCTTTCTTTTTGGTCCAGCCATTGCCGTCTTTAGCATGGGGTGGCATGCGGCAGAAGCATGGGCCACAGAACTTGGCGGCTCACAACAGCAGCGCCTTTTGATTTACGGAGACTATTTGCTCGGCGTGCTCTGGTCAGCATTGAGTGCCTGGCCCATTCTCAAAAGCAGTTATAAATCGGGTTTGCTGTAACCCCATTCGCACGAAAAATTGAAACGCGGTACAATAATATATACACCCATAGATACAGGATAAGGCGTCACACCCATGAAAAAGAATATTCTCTCTCTCAGTCTCTCTTTACTCTGGCTGGCCAGTTGTAACCCAAACACCACACCGCCTACGCAACCCACTCCTAACCCTACCGTACAACCCAGCGCCACGCCCACAGCCACACCGACTCCGGCTCCCACTTTTCAGGGCGAAACCACCCTCACCGGTCGTATCGATATCCCCAGCGATGCGGTGATTGTAGAAGCCACCAACAGTACCGGCACCTATCGCCAGTCGGTGAATGTGAGCGGTCAAACCTATACACTGGCTAACGTGCCCGTGGGTGAACGCATTCGCTTACAGGCCCAGTATCAGAACAACAAATTTGTTTTATTGAGTGCCCTGATCGATACCACCGCCGCTCAGCGGGATCAGACGGTCACCGTTGATATCGACAAAGCCAGTACTGCTGTGGACATGATGTATCGGTCAGCAGCTGAAAAAGGACTGAGCAATCTGGTGCAAACTCCCGTAGCGGACTTCAATGCCAGAGCGGATCTGGCCAGTTTCCGACAGCAGGTGGAGCAGGTTATCCAGGAAATTTTTTCCACTTCCATTGACGCTATTCTGGTGTTTGTGCCCGACGCGCCCCGCTTAAAAGAAGTGTTAGATCAGGCGGTTCCCGCTGCGGCCACCGTCTTAAATAACGGAACGCCTCCAGTGGTTAATCCCACGACCAATCCTACCCCATCACCCACCACAGTACCGACTACCTCTCCCACGGCTGTTCCCACCAATGCGCCCTTTTCACCCACCCGTCTGGTGGTCAAACCCGGTGAAAACAATATCATTGCACAAGATACGAACCTCAAGCTCTGGGTGGCAGGTTTTGACGCCAACAATCAGGAGCAAATTCTCACCAACGTGAGTTGGACGAAGGCCTCCGGCGACAATATTGGTAGCATTGCCAGTGACGGCACCTTTACCCCCAGCAATTCCGGCAGTGCCCTCTATACCGCCAGTTTTGGAAGTCTGACGAAAACCGTTGGCATTACCGTTACTGACGCGGATCTGGATTCTATGGAGATTGTGCCCGATAGCAATATCACTCTGAACGTGGGGCAGCGCTTTGAGCTCCAGGCCAAAGGTCGGGATGAGCGCGGCAATGAAGTGGTGGTAACCCCCAACTGGGAGTTGAGCAATAACTTTGTAGCCCAGGTGGACGCCAACGGCGTACTGGTGCCTTTACAGCCCGGTGTGGTGGACATCACCGCCCGCGCCAGAGATTTAAGCAGCACCATTACGCTGACCTCCGAATCTTCTTCGGCCTTCGTGATTGAAGTGACGCCCAGCAATCCTCAGGTGCTTACCGGCAGAAGTCAGGCGATTCAGGTTCTGGGACTCGACACTGGAAGTAATCTGGCGTCTACTGCGTTTACGTTTAATGTGCAAGACCCCGCCATCGGTAGCTTCGCCACCCAGGATACCAGTATCAACGGGATTAACCCCAGCGTGGTTTTTCGCGCCGCTCAGGCGGGTACCACTCAGGTCACCGTTCGCGACGTGATTTCCAACCAAACCCTGTCTTTTCCTATTACGGTAGCAGACGGTATTCCCTTTATTTCCAGTATTTCTCCTGCCAGCACACCCCTGATTCCCGGACAAACAGTCACCATCAGCGGCGAAAATTTTTCTCCCAATGCCGCAGATAATACGGTGATGTTCAACAAATTGCCCGCGCAGGTGATTTCAGCCACCAATACGTCCATTGTGGCTTCAGTTCCCATTGGTGCCTTTACGGGATTTGTTTCTGTGAGTACCAACGGTAGACAGGGTGGTGGTTATCCTTACGTGGTCACCCCACAAATCAGTAACGTTATTCCCTCCACCGCCAACGAGGGCGATCTGGTGACCATTACCGGTCAGAATTTCTCTACCGACAACCCCGCCCATAATGCGGTGTTTTTTGGCTCTCAACGGGCCAGCGTGCCCCTGAATGTCACCAATTCCAGTCTGCAGGTGCGCGTTCCCAATAACCTCAGTAGTGAAGAACAGGTGTCTATACGTGTGAAAGGGCAAATCAGCAACTTCCGTGATTTTGAGTTAGCGGGTGCAAGTTTGCCTACCTGGACCGAACGTCGTTCTTCACCCACCTCACGCTCTGGCGCAAAAGCCGAGCAAATTGACGGTAAAATTTACGTGATTGGTGGTTTCCAGAGCAGCAACAGTGACCGTCTGGAAATTTATGATATTTCCGACGACAGTTGGACCACCGGTCCCAGCTTGCCTACGGAGCGCACCCGTGTGGCCACCGCTGAACTGGACGATCGTCTCTATGTGATCGGAGGCAGTGGGGACTCCACTCGCCTGGACCGTTACGATCCTGATACCAATCAATGGGTGACCCTGCAAAGCTCTGACGATAGTCACGTGGGTGGTGTTGCAGAGTCTTATAACGGAAAAATCTATGTCATTGGCGGCACGGGCTCTAACGGACGAATTATTGAAGAATACGATCCTGATAGTGACGAATGGACGCCTCTGCGCAATTCCCCCAGTCGCCGTTATGATGCGGCTTCTGCCATGGTTAACGGACGCATTTACGTCATTGGTGGCGGCGAAGATGAAGCAGAAGATCGTATTACCGCTTACGATGTAGATGAGGATGAATGGATTACCGGTATTCCTCCTATGCCAAAAGCCCTGCGCCGCTGTAATGCGGTGGTGCTCAACGGTAAAATTTACGTGGTGGGTGGCGAAGAACAAAACGGTGCTGAATCCGACGCCGTTTACAGTTTCGATCCCGGCAACAACAGATGGCAGACTCTGAAAAAACTGCCTTCCGCTCGCTCCGGTGCCGCCGTGGCAGGCATTAGTGCCCGTGTGTACGTTATGGGCGGTGAAGATGCTTCGGGTAATAATACCAATGTGACCTTCAGAGGTAGTCTATAATCCCCCGGTCAAGTCACGAATAAAAAGAGCAGAACGCATCATCAGGGTTCTGCTCTTTTTGTGTTTCATGTCATAACAGGAATTTGTAGGGAATGATTCAGGAATTGCTATTGTTTACTTCACCACATTCGGTGCCAAATTCCAGACTGAAAAACTGCGCGCTGGTGGCCAGTTTTTGATTTTGTTCGGTCCAGTTATCCTCTTCAATGGATTCAGCGTCGTCAATGGCCTTTTGAATCGCGGGCTGACCTTCTTCGGGAGCCATATTTAAAGCGCAGTTCATAAAGGTTAAAAAAGAGGTTTTGCTTTCGAGAATGCGTTCTGCGGGAGCGTCCACACCCACCACGTCGGGCTGTGGCGCTGTTGGCGTGTTGCACGCGGTGAGCATGAAGGCAAGACAAAGAAAGGAAAGAGCTGTTTTCATGGGATGTGACTTTCTACAAAGGAGTTTATTCAGTTTCTTCAAAAGGTTGAGAAAACTGTGATAACAGAATACCACCAACGGCTCCCACGGCAGCAGTGCCAATGGTCAGCGGTAGACCCGTCATTCCCATAGAACCCATGACCAGATTACCGAGCCCGCCCAGTGTAACACCCCCAAAGCCAGCAAAGGCTCCGTTTAAGGTGTCATCTACCACGCGGTCCGTTAAGTCTTCAGTGGTTATTTCTCCCTGCGTCACCTGCCAGCCGTTGCTCACCAGTGAAATGCCTGCAGACACCAGTGCGCCCATACCAGCACCTTTAACACCGTTCATTAAGGCGCCTTCAATACCGGGTTTGGCCTGGGGCAATCCCCGGCCTCCTTTTTGAAAAGCTTTAGAGATTTCGCGGTACAGTTCGCCGGTGCTCTTACCCAGGCGATAGGCTGCAAAAGCGCCACCAGCACCCTGAGCCGCATATTTGCTGATACGTAAAAAGCGGTCATCTCCCAGGATAGAGTCTCCCGGAGGGGCTTCTACAGGTTCAGAAGCCGGGGTATCGGGAGCGTCTTCCGCCGGGGGAGTTGTGGTCACCGGAGGATTTACCGGTACAGGAAGTGTCACCTGAGAGGGTAAACGCTGCGGCTGACGGGGAAACAATTGTCCCGGAGGTAGCAGAGATGAAACCGCTTGAAGTTGCATGATGATTTAACCAGCGTCGGAATTAATAGCCGTAGCCGGGCTGTTGGTAACCGTAGCCAGGCTGTTGGTAACCATAGTCGTAACCCTGACCATATCCCTGACCGTAGCCATAATCGTAACCGTAGTTCTGGTTGTTGCCGCCGCCCATGAGGCTGCGAACGCCGTTGGCAATGCCGTCTCTTAAACCACTCATATTGAAACCGAGGCTGGCACCTGTAGCACCCACTGCACCGGCTACTGCGGCACCTACGGTGAGGGCCAGTCCACCACCGGGAACAGCTTTGGCCAGAGCCATAGAAGCGGCACCTGCGGCCAGGCCACCGGTAGCACCGGCCAATAAGCCGCCCACGGTATCCGCGGTGATATTACCGGCAGCATCTGCACCGGTTTGCATACCTTTTGAAACGAGAGACATGTTTTTAGCGGCTGAAATAACACCGGTAACGGCTGCACCGATTCCACCGGCTTTCAGGGTGGACATGCCCAGTGCTTTGGCTCCAGCACCGCTTTTAATAGCGCCAATGGCTTCGGCAGTTTCTTTGTGCGTTACACCACCGGCCAGGGCACCAGCAAACATATTGCCCACGAGACCGACTTTGCCTTCTTCAAGAGAAGCAATAGGAGAGGGAGGATAAGTAGGGTAGGTGGGGTACTGAGGATAAGGATTGTAGTACTGGTCTTCAGTGAAAACACTGGCCACCTGATTGATCGCACCATCTACAGCATAGATGGCTGGGGTGAGTGCTTCTGCGGCCCCCATGACAGTTCCCATAGTTGTTGTGAAACTATTAATGTCATTAATCAAACCAGCTATATTCATGATGTTATCTCCTACACAAAGTGTTTTTTATGTTTGCTTAAACTTATTATATCCTTTGAAGTTTAAAGCCTTGCGTTGATTCGTTTAAGGAATAGTTAAGCTCTGAGAAAGCTTTGGATAACTTGTCTAAAGGCGGTCAAAAAGCAGGGTGATATTGATGCGTTTTTTGAGGTAGGCGTCCGCAAAGACAAAGTCATCGGTGGCATGAAAAAGACGACCATCAAAAATGACCGCGCGATTGTGTCGGTAGGGAATCGTGCGAGCGCTGGCCTGTGTTTCTTGCAGAAAAGCTTCTATTTTAGCGGTGTTTTTATTATATGTGTCAAAGCGCCAGTGTTCCGGGGCTTTTTGATCGTAAAGGATCATGCCGCCTCCCTCAGGGTTCAGGTTGGCGTCATCGGGGGTAATCCAGAAATTAACGTTTACAGCGGCATTATCCGCATGGATGCCAATCCCTTCTTTGCGGGAGGCGTAGGTATAAGCCCACATATGCCGCAGCACCAGCCCCTGAAAAATCTGTGGCAATCGCTCCCCCAGTTCTTCAGCAATCTGATAGAGCAAGTCACAGTTGAACCCGTCGTCCATATAAGCGCCCAGATATCCACCGGGCCGCGTATCGTCATGCCAGATGGTGGATTTCTGGCAAAAGTGCAGTAAAGCTTCTGCGGTATCCGGCTGTAAAAAGGCGTCAACAACCACATAAGAAGGCGTTTTTTCGGCATAGGCGCGTTCTACAGTCTCCGCCTGCCAGTCCGGGTGCAGGGTGTCCCGTGGAAAAGCAGGCACCGGAGAAATATGCACGTTGCGCCCGTAAAAGAGGGAAATAGAAGCGCTTTCGCTGGCATTGAGCTGAATGAAGCGTTCCTTTTGTGTGCGCTGCGCCTGGGTTTTGAGCAAGGCTTCGTAGTTTTGGATCAGGGCTTTAAAAGCGGGGGGCAAATAGTCACCGCCCAGTAAAAAGCGCAGCTGTGCCAGATCGTGCTGAAGCTTAACCTGTGTGGTTTTTATGGTTTTCGGAGGTGCCAACTCTGGCTGATCCGCCGGAATGCGCTCGGGCACGTCATTCCAGGCGATGCCCCGTCGCAGTCGATAAGCCCGGTCGAAGGATTTACAGGCTGCTTTGTACTTGCCCTGGGCCAGGGCCAGATAGGCTTTCTGGGTATCTATTTCATCCAGGCTGAGTTCCAGTCTGCGTATGTTTTCAATCACCTGTTCCACATCTTCATAGCGTTTGATATCGCGCAGCACCTGACACCAGAGGGTGTACAGTCGCAGATCGCCGGGCGTCCAGCGCAGGGCCCAGCGAATATGAAAGAGGGCCCGTTCTGCGGTTTTGTGCTGCATGGCAGCAATGGGCTGCTGGTAACTCAACGCCATCTGATGGTGCAAGGTGCCCAGCGCCACCATCAATATTCTGACAATGGCCCCCAGCATGAGCAGTCCCAGTACGTTCACATAATGAGCAGATTCCGGCAAAAATACGTAGGCAAAACAGGTGGCGGCCACCATCACACTGGCGATTGAAAACGCCGTCCATGAAGCATAGAGCGCGGGTCTGAGCCACGGGGGACGATTCACGAAAACGCTGCTTTCAGGCGCTGTAGATAGCGCTGTGGCGTCCATGATGACCAGAGCTGATTCAGTTGGCCCCCCGCTTTTTTTGCCCCTGAGGTGGTATTGCGATGACTCGGATCGCCTCCGTACATGGGCCAGAAAATACGATTAAAGGGATCGTAAATTTTCACCATCCCTACCTGAGGGGAACCCACCCAGATTTCCCGGTGAGACAGGGCCGGAGAACTTTTAACGGGACCTCGAACTTTGACTTTCCAGCGCAGCGTGCCCGCAAAATCCACAGCGTACAGGTAGCCATCTCGACTGGTAAAGTAGGCTCCGAGATCTGAAAGCGCCGGGGAACCGTAAAGGGCATCACCGGTTTCAAAGGCCCATTTGAGCTTGCCCTGAGTTCGGCTCAGAGCATACAGATATTTGTCTTCGGAACCCATATATACGGTATCCTCATGCACCACGGGACTGGCGCCGTGAATGTAGCCACGGGTTTTAAACTTCCATTTGAGCTCTCCGGTTTTGGCGTCTAAAGCATATAAATATTTGTCCCAATTGCCAATGTATAAAGTTCCTCTGTCTAGCACCGGATTATTTTTAGAAAAATAGCTTTCTGCCTCAAATTGCCAGATCTTTTTGCCGGTTTTGGCGTCAAGTGCGTACACGTAGCGATCCCAGCTGGCCACGTATACGCGACCCTGATACACGCCGGGAGTGGTGTCTACGGCCTGCGGGGTTTTAAATTTCCATTTGAGTTTTCCGGTTTTGGCATTCAGGGCATATACATAATGATCGCGAGAACCCACGTAGACGGTGTTGTTGTAAGCGCTGGCAGAGCCCTGAATTTCGCCCCCGGTTTTGAATTTCCACAACACGTTGCCTGTTTTGAGTTCAAGGGCGTACACGTGGCGATCCTCAGACCCCACAAACACCTTGTCTTTATAAATGCAGGGGTAGGCGGTGACCGCCGCCTGTGTGGTATAGCCCCAGAGCAATTCATTGCTTTTGCCGTCAATGGCCACCACACTGTCAGGCACAGCACGTCCGGCAATGTCTTTTTTATTGGCTTTTATATAGCCCGACATGACAATATCGCTGATGCGATCCCCGTTAATGTCCACAGGGGTAATGCGGGCATCGCGAAAAGGGGGCTGCCATTGTTTAAGCAGGCGCATATTAATACCACAACCACTTAAAACAAAGCAGCTGAATAAAACACAGCCGAGCACGAGCCACCACTTTTTAAACGTCATTTTTGTGTCTCAAGATAGTCTCTGGCCCGGGCAATCCAGTTGATTTTCCCCATCACAATGAGCACATCATTTTTTTTGAGAATCTTCAAAAATCCTTTAATATGTGGCCAATCGATCCGTTTTAATAAAATCTTAGTCATTTAAATTTTTG
>CAYFGW010000107.1:0-15799 GCA_964342365.1 uncultured Candidatus Sericytochromatia bacterium
AATGTTTAAATGGGGGTAGTCCTGAATTTGAGGCCGCACATAATGCTGATGGATAGCCACTTCTGCCAGAGAGCTCAAACAGTCTAACTGTGCCAGATGGTGACTCAGGGCCTGAAGCGCGGGCACCAGAGGCAGAACACCGTCTCTCAACTGTGTATAGAGGGTATATTCCAGCTTTTTAATTTGTTCGTCGGCATTTAAAACCGCGGCCTCTTTTTCTTTAAGAGCCGGAGTGATATAACGTTCAGCGTTGGTGAGAGTTTGCTTGCGCACATAATCCTCAGGAATCCCGTCCCGGTTGGCGTGGGTCACTTCAATATAGTAACCAAAGGTTTTGTTAAATCCCACCTTGAGAGATTTTACGCCCGTGCGCTCCCGCTCCGTTTGCTCTAAATCTTTGATCCAGTTTTTGCCTCCGCGAATGAGCTGGCGCAGCTGGTCCAGTTCTTCGTGGTAACCATCCGCAAAAATACCCCCCTCCTGAATTTTAGGCGGCGGAGATTCTACCAGCGCGCTCAATAAGCGAGCCGCCAGTTCCTGAAAATCAGGATTCACCTGACGCAGGGGTTCTAAAAGCTCAGAGCGAGTTCGCTTCAACAGAGAAGCCAGCTCTGGCAAACGGGTCAGGCTGGTGCCCAATGCTTTCAAATCTCGCGGATTGGCAGATTGAGTGGCGACCCGGGCCGCCAGGCGCTCAACGTCCCGAATGCCGTCTAAGGCCATTTGCAAATCTTCTCTGAGGGTGTTCTGCTCGTAGATTTCTTGCACCGCATTAAGGCGTTGTTCAATGGCTTCTGCCTCTAAAAGAGGGTGCACCATCCAGTCTCTGAGCAAGCGCGCGCCCATGGCGGTGCGAGTATGATCTAGCACCCAGAGCAAACACCCTTCGTAACTGTTTTCGCGGAAGGTGGTGGTGAGTTCTAAATTGCGGCGGGTGGTTTTGTCCAGAAGCATAAATTGCGAGAGCGGATAACTGCGCAAGCGCTGAATCTGTTGCAGGGCCGACATTTGGGTGTGGGAAAGATAGTGCAGAATGGCACCCGCTGCCGCCGTACCCAGCGGCATATTCTGGGCCCCGAAACTTTCCAGAGACACCACGCCAAAATGCTGTTTCAGCCGTTCTTTGGCGGCGCGCAAATCAAAGGCGCCGACATTTTCCCAGCTCACAATGGCAGGATCTGACACCAGATCTGACCATTCGGTGAGTTGCACCGGTTTTTCTTGCCAGGGGTCATTGCTGGGCAAAACCAGTTCTGCCAGTTCTAATCCCGCCAGTTCTCTCAGAAGCATATCGGCGGCATTTTCTCCCTGCATCTGGGTCATGCGAAAATCCCCCGTGGAAATATCCACATAGGCCAGTCCGTAGCCTTTACCCTTGCGGTACACGGCTCCGAGATAATTGGGTTTATTTTCTTGCAGCATGCTGTCTTCTAAAAGGGTGCCGGGCGTGATTACCCGCACCACTTCCCGACGCACCAGCTTTTTGCCACTCTGGGGCGGTTCCATTTGTTCACAAATGGCTACCTTGTAGCCGCGACCAATCAGCTTGGGCAAATAAGACTGCAGGGCATGGTGAGGAATCCCCGCCATGTCGATGCGTTTTCCACCGCCGCCGTCGCGGCTGGTGAGAGTAATTTCCAATTCTTTGGAGGCAATACGAGCATCTTCAAAAAAGGTCTCGTAGAAATCGCCCATGCGATACAGCAACAGCGTATGGGGGTATTTTTCCTTAATATCCAGAAACTGAAGAATCATGGGAGTGTATTGAGGAGACGTGGCTTGTTTGCTCATGGGGTATCCTGTGGTGACTTAATTTAGAGCCATTTTACCATTGTTGCGGGGCCGTAAACCCGAAGAAAGGGGTGCTGGGCTGTTACAATAAAAGCAAGTCACACATAAGAGGGTATATTCATGGACAATCGTTACACCATTTCCGTGGCCACAGGGGATGGGATTGGCCCTGAAATTATGGCAGTAACCCTCAAAATATTAGAGGCCGCCAACGCCCGCCTGAAGTTTGAATTTGTGGACATTGGCGGAGACGCCTATGCAAAAGGTTACCCTTCTGGTTTTACCCCGGAAACCTGGGACACCATTCGCCAACACAAAATCCTGCTCAAGGCTCCCGTTTTACCCCCGACAGACAACCGTTATAAAAGTCCCAACGTGATTCTGCGTAAAATGCTGGGCATGTACGCCAATGTAAGGCCCTGTGTAGCCTTAGCTCCCTTTGTCAGCACCAACCACCCGGAAATGAACGTGGTGATTATTCGAGAAAACGAAGAAGATTTATACGCAGGTATCGAGCACCAGCAGTGCAGCGAAGTCATGCAATGCACCCGTTTGATTACCCGACCAGGTTCTGAAAAGATTATTCGCTACGCCTTTGAATACGCCCGCACCCACTACCGGGAGAAAGTCACCTGTTTTAGCAAAGATAACGTACTCAAACTTACTGACGGCCTTTTTCATAAGGTGTTTAACCGGATTGCGCAGGAATACCCGGATATTGAGCCGGAGCACTGGATTGTAGATGTGGGCACAGCACGCCTGGCAGATACCCCGGAGCGCTTTGACGTGCTGGTGGCCCCGAATCTGTACGGCGATATTCTCAACGACATGACCGCTCAGCTGGCGGGTTCTATTGGCATGGCGGGCTCCGCCAATTTTGGGGCCGAATGCGCCATGTTTGAAACCGTACACGGGGCTGTCAAACATCGCACGGGCAAGGACATGGCCAATCCATCGGGCATGATCATGGCCGCCGTCATGATGCTCAACCACATTGGCCAGCCAGATATTGCGGAGTGGGTCCACAATGCGTGGCTCTGTACCATAGAGGAAGGACTCCACACGTACGACATTTATAACGCCCACAGTACGGAACGGGTGGGTACCCGGGCCTTCGGAGAAGCTGTTATTGAACGCCTGGGGCAGGAGCCCAAAACCCTTTCGCCCGTGCGTTATACCCGGAGTTTTGCCCCCACCACACCACCGCCCCACTACCGTCAACGCTATGCCCACAAAGAGCTGCTGGGTATGGATTTGTTCTTTGACGACACCTCCATATACGCCAGAGGAAGCCTTGAAAAAACGGCTCGCTATTTACAAGACACGATCCGGCCTCTGCAGCTCATCCAGATCACCAATCGCGGGGTGGAAGTCTGGCCTCAGAATCGTTCGGATATTTTTCTGACAGATCACTGGTGCTGTCGTTTTCTGGGAGAAGGACCCATCACCCACGATCAACTCATTAGCACCATGGAAAAGTTAAGCGAGGCGGGTCTTTACTGGCTAAAATCTGAACATTTATACGCCTTTGACGGTGAGCGAGGATTTTCCTCGCCGGCACCGCTTCACAGTTAACATGTCTAAGATTTCTCAGTCGCCGACCCGGCCTCAGGCCAGGGGGGCAACCCTGGATGAAAAACTGCGACAGGCGTATTTCTGGATTGTCAATTACGCCATTATTAGCCCCTACTACGATATTGCTTACCACACGGAAACCCCCAAAAGCTATACGGTGGGCAAAAGTACTGTAACCCTGCCCACGGCTCAAAGCTATTCCAGTTTTGTGCTCATGCCCCTGCTAAATTTTGCGGCCCGACGTAAATGCCTGCTCACGGGCGGACCCGGACGGGGAAAAACCGCCAGTGCGGTGCTCATGGGCGTATTAGCGGGCTATGATGTGAAAGAAGTGCGGCGGGGGATTCAGCAGGGACAGCCCCAGATGACCATTATGGACTTACTGGGCAACCCGCTGCCCTCGGATTTAGTCAACGCCACCCAGATGGATCAGATTAAAATTGCCTGGCGCAAATGGCTCAGTATGCGCGTCAAAATCATTGATGAGTACAATCGTATTCCTACCCGTACCCAGTCCGCTCTGTTAACGGTCATGGGCGACAATTATGCGGAGGTGCTCGATCAGGTGTACGAATGTCCGGAAGCGGCCTGGTATCTTACCGCCAACGCCGACGAACAGGGGGGCACCTATGCGGTCATTGAAGCCTTAAGAGACCGCATAGATATTGTGGTGCGCACGCTGCATTTTTCGCCCCGCTTTTTAGAAGACTTGCTGTATCGCCTTGAGCATCAGCTGCGCCCGGAAGAAATGGTGCCCCCGGAGATCATTTTCAGCGCCGAAGAAACCGATCAAATGTACGCCGAAATTCTAGAAGTTAGCTTGCCCGAAGCCGTGCGTCGGCGCATTGAACACTTTGCCAGTCAGTTTGAGTTTTGCGAAAGTGCCGCTGTGGCTTTTGAATACAAAACCAAAGACACCCTGAAATTATCTCAGCAACGCCTGTACGACGCCGAGGAAAGTATGGGCGCTCAGACCCAGAACGGTTTATCGGTCAGAGCCTTGCTAACACTTATTTTGTTTTGTAAGGCCATGGCTTATTTCCGCGGCCATCACACGGTGAGTTTAGAAGACGTACGTCAGGTCTTGCCCTTCGTACTTCACGATAAGCTGCATCCCAACCCTGGTGCCGCCTTTTTTGCAGTACCCGAACACAAGGTATACCTTTCTGATCGCATCAGCTGGCTGCGGCAACTCTTCGACAGTTCCTGTCTGGAATATACCCAACTGAATCTGGACACCCACGACCCCATTCAGGAACTCACCACAGAATTTGCCAGCGGATTGCAGAATGTGACCGCAGAAGAGGTACGCCTGCGCTTACAAACCATCGAAAACATGTTCCATGCCATGAGCCAACAAAAGACCGATACCCTGAGGCCCTCGGCCTATGATGACGTGCTCAAACTCAAGTATTTTCACCAGCGCTACACCAATTATCTGGCCTGGCTGGAATGGCGAGACGCCGGTGGGGAGAGCACGGAGCCGGTGATTTAAGCTTCAGAGTCAGGGAATTGCCACTGCTTTCAAAAACAGCGGCATAAAAGCCTCAGGATCTTCAATAAAAGGCATATGCCCCAGGCCGTCCATTTTAATGAGTTCAGCATCAGGAATTTGTGCCGCAATGCGAGGACCAAGTAGTTTGTAATTGCCCATCTTACCTTTATTGGTCTCCGGGGCCCAACCTCTGCCCAGAGCGGTGGTGTCCCGCTGGCCAATAATCAGGATCGTGGGCATGGTGAGGTATTTAAATTCATGCACCACGGGTTGGGTGTAAATCATGTCGGCGGTCTGGGCAGCAGTATAATTGATTAACCCTTTATGGGGGCCGTTAAGCCAGCCAATCGCGGGTACTAATAATTTGGCGTATTCAGGCTTCCAATCTCCATCGTAATAATTTTTTTGCTGGTACTTTTTTAGATCCTGCGGCGTTTTTTTACGTTCCATCAAATACAGTTCGTGAATGGGCTTATAACCGGTCAGCTGCTGGTAATCTTCCAAACCAATGGGGTTCACCAACACCAGCTTTTTTACCTGTGCAGGATAATTCAAAGCGTAGCGGGCAGACAACATGCCTCCCATAGAATGACCCACCAACACAAAATCGGTAACGGACTCTTTTTTCAACAGAGCATGAGTCAGTTCTGCCAGCCCGTGAAAACTGTATTGAAAATTTTCGGGTTTTGAGGATTTGCCAAAGCCCACCTGATCGGGCACAATCACGCGGTAATTTTGTTTTTTTAATGCTGCTATAAGAGGTTTAAAGTAATACCCGGAAAAGTTTTTACCATGCATAAGCACCACTGTACCCTGAGGATTTTCCGGCATGATATCCATATACGCCATGTTCAGGGTCTGGTGCTGACGAACCGTGGAGAAAGTTTTGACGGGATAAGGGTATTTAAAGCCGGTCAGGGTTTTATCAAAGTGTGGCTGATCGTTAACAGGTACCGCTCTGGCGGGAAAACCGACATTGTTAACGGCCAGCATGAGTAGCAACGGACTCAAGAAATGGAGCATTTTTAATGGGAATATATTTGACATGAATATAGTGTAACAAACAAACTTTTGCAGAAAAAAAAAAGCCCCGTACGTAGACGGAGCTTCTTTTTCTTATTCAATCCATATAGTGGATGTATTCTAGTTGGCTTCTGCTTCCGTTTCAGAAGAAGCTTCTGCTTCCACTTCTACTTCTACTTCTTCGTCAGCTTCCAGATCCAGTGTTTCTTCGGTGGGCTCTTCGTCGCCATCTTCTACAATCACGGTAGCTTCTGAATCGTCAGCGTCTAGCTCGACGGTCACTTCGGTCATATCTTCAGCAGAAGGTGTTTCGTCGACGGTATTGTTGTCACCGTTCACAGAAACCGCACCGTTGGCTTCTACACCAATGGTGTAGTCATAGGTTTTTACGGTTCCATCCTTACGGGTTACCGTAACCACACCGGTTCCCGCTGCGCTGCCGTCAGCAGCCACAATGCGCTCCTCGGTACGCTCACGCTTGCGACCATCATTCCAGGTAGTCATAGCGGTGACCTTCACGTTGCGCTCGCCATTTTCGCCGATTTCCACAGAACGCTCTACGGTGCGGGTGTGGTTTTTATGAGTGGCATTAAGTTCATAAAAAGCGGAAACCATTTTGCCATCCATCATGGTTTTAGTGCGCACAACGGTACGGGTGCTTCCCGTTCTTTCGTTGGTGAACTCTACCTTATTCACGGTAGTGATGCTGCCATCTTCGTTGGTGATTTCTTCACTGTCAGAGACGCGAACCACGTTGTTTTTGCGACGCAGTTGCGCTTTCTTTTCCTGGGCCACTTCGCGCAGATTCTGCAGACGCGCCTGAGCCTTTTCTTTTTGCATCTTGAATTTTTCGCGGCGGGCCTGGGTGTTTTGTTTTACAAAAGCTTTCAGTTCAGCAGGCTTGACGGTGACAGTGCCGTCTGCGTTAACGGTAATGGCACCACTGGCCTCAAGACGCGCTTTTTTATTCATTAACAACTCTTTGCGCATCTCTGCTTTGGCCTTTTTACGGGCACGGGTTTCAGCGCGAACCACCACACGACGGGCCTGCGCTACGGTTCTGCGGGCCTCTGCGCGATTTCTGGCATTGTTACGGGCTTCAACGCGGGCGTTGGCACGGGCTTCGGCACGTACACCGGCGTTAGTTTCTGTACCTTCGTTATCTTCATCGTCATTTTCTGACACAAGCAAAGAAGTAGCGTTGATTTCACCACTTTGCTCGACTTCCAGAGCCTGGGTAGAAAAACTGGAATCACTAGCGGTTTCGGCATCATTAAAAGAAGCTTCATCTGCCACGACGGCTTGCATGGCAGCCTGGAGTTCTGCTGAAGACTGAGACTGACTGCTCACACTGGCACTGGAACCGGTGTTTACGGTGGCACCCGTATTTACATTGGTGTTCGTGTTGGCGTTAGCATTGGCGTTACCACTGCTGGTAGCCGGCGCACTGGTATCGGGAGTCGCACTCTGGTTAGCGGCGGGGCCACATGCAGTAAACAGGCTAGCTGTCACCATTAAACTGAGGGAGGCACTGAGGATATTTCTTTTATTCATCACTTACTTTTCCTTTGCTTGTAAATTCAAAACTTGACAATCTGTCAATTTCAATAAGCTGATTATAACCCACCCATGACACACTGTCAACTCTTTTTTGAAAATTTGTGATTTTTTGCTTTTATCGGCGACCGTGTGACTTTAGAAAAGACGGGGAACGGGTCAAAAGGTTCCAGAGTCGGGGCGGCACCGCTGGATTGACCCGGGCTAAATCCACCAGTTCCTGTAAATAGGCAGGACCTTCTATACCGGTGACCAGACGATCTGCGGCAGGTTTCTGTGCCTGATAATAATAGTTTAGCGCCAGATAATAGCGATTTTCTGTATCCAGCGGATTGCGCGAAAATACCGTTTTAAACGCTTTTTGCGCATCGGCAAAACGCTGTTGCGATAAATAAATCAAGCCCTGACGCTTGAGAGCTTCAAGATTATTGGGGTTTTGTTCCAGGGCAATTTCATAATTTTTAAAGGCGAAGTCCAGATAACCCAGCTTGAGGTGCAAATCCGCAATGCGCTGGTAAGCTTCACTCTTTTCATCGGCGTTCCACTGAGAAGCCCGCATTTGCAGTTCACGGCGGTAAAAGGCCAGCAAAAACTCATAGGCTTCTGCTTTGAGGTAATCGGCCACCACGTACTGGCGCAGCACATCAATATCCGGGTGCAGTTCCCACTGATCTTCTAATAAGAAGCGATAGCGACGCTGACTCACGTCATCCAGGCGCGGCTGTAAGGCATCTAAGGTTTTGAGCAATTGCAATTGGTCTAAGGTATTGCCTTTGGAGAGCACTTCTTGTAAACGCCGGGTGGCCACCGTAAAAAAGGCGCTCACATAATCATCACTATGCTGTGATTTCATGAGTTCAGCAAAATGGGTACCGGCGTTTTCTTGTTCCAGCAAAAGAGAAATCATATTTTCTCCCTCTGCGGCCTTATAGCGAGTCGCATCATGCTTGAGCATATAAAGGGCGAAGATTTCGGAGGGCTGAAAAGCTTCTTCTATGCCCTGTTGCATCATGTTGAGAGCTTGTACTTTTTGGTCCATGGCCAGATAGGTACGGGCCAGTAGCAGATGGGTTCCCGCGGGAACAGCGGGAAGCAATAATTGCTTGAGTAAAAGATCACGACTTTTCGCATAATTTTTCGTGTTATAGGCTGCGCGGGCTTGTTCGAGTACCGTGGAGTTAGCGTCGGGCTGGCCCCCAGGCTGACCAGAGCTTTCTGCGGGAACGGGAGACGGTACAGTTTGGGCAAAAACGGGACATGAAAAAAGTGTGTACAAAACACAAGCAACGGGAAGATACTTCATAGTGTTCAGTGTACACACTTTTTCAAAAAAGTGGCGGCTTTTTTGGGATGAATTAGCCGTTTTGCTGTTGTTTCATACGGGCTTTGCGGTTACGGCGACGATCCATCATCAGATCCACTTCGCGGGCAAGATCCTGAAGCTCAGCGTGGCGCTGTCGCTTCATTTCCACATAGCTTTTTTCTTTTTCTTCGATACGGGATTGCATTTCATGGAGAATATCTGCGTACATGAGTCAGCTCCTTAATATATACTTAACTGTTCATTATCTTTTTCTACGGTTTTTATTGTACCCCATGATTTCGATTTGTGCATTCACGATTTTGCAGTAATTTGCAGATCCATGTAAAGAAAAAGTCAAGCTTTTATAAATCTTTTTTAGCATGTCAAGCATTTCCGCGGGTTTCATGCTCAATTCAGCGGTATAATTAATGCAAATATATTTCGAAAAAAAGTGCTTATGAAAAATGATAAAAACGCGCCCCTGCGCGCAGATGTAAAACAACTGGGGCATATTCTGGGAAATACGCTCATTGAACAAGCCGGTCGTGAACTATTTGAGCTCGAAGAAAAGATTCGCCAACTTTGCAAACACAATCGTCTTACTTCGGGTGCAGATATTGCAGAATTGCGCAAAGACATCGCAGAACTTTCCCCAGACACCCTGATACAACTGGCCAAAGCTTTCGGCCTTTATTTTCAGCTGGTGAACATCGCTGAACAAAACCATCGCATTCGCCGCAAGCGAGCCTACGCCATGGAAAATACGCAGATCAAGTATTCTCTGGAGCACATTGTTGCCCAATTGAAAGCCCGGCAGCTTGATAATCAGGCACTTCAAGAGATGCTAGATCAGCTGTTTATTATGCCCGTGCTCACCGCTCACCCCACTCACATTATGCGACAGACCCTGTTACAAAAACACCGACGCATTTCCAGAGCCCTTTTTCAGCAGGGCTTGCCCCTCACTCCCGACGAAAAAGCGCAGTTGGCACGGAATCTACGCCATGAAATCACCCTGCTCTGGCAGAGTAATCCCTTTCACGGCAAAAAAATCACCGTTATGGACGAAGTGGACAATTTACTGCGTTACTTTGATGAATCGCTCTGGGAAACGCTACCCCGGCTCCATGAAGATTTTGACCGCCAACTAAAGGCAGCCGGGTTTGAAGTGGACTTGCCCGTGGTGATGCAGTTTGGTTCCTGGGTAGGGGGAGATCGCGACGGCCACCCCTTTGTGACCCCTGAGCTTACGGGAGCCACCCTCCAAAAACAAAAGCACTATGTGTTCAAGCGCTACGCAGAAGCGCTTTACCAGCTGGAAGATCATTACAGCACCTCTACCCGGATTGGTAATTGCAGCGAAGCCCTCCTGGAAAGCCTGGAACAAGATCGGCAGCATTTTACCTTTGAAGGCTACCCCGAAGAACCCTATCGTGAAAAACTTTACTATATGCGCCAGCGCTTTGAAAACGAGGCCCTTGCCTATGCTTCTGCAGAGGCTTTTTTAGCGGATCTGGAACTCATAGAAAAAAGTTTACGCACCCATCAGCATGCACACGTACTGGAACCGTTGCAGCGTTTGCGTTGGCAGGCACGCATCTTTGGCTTTTGTTTAATGCCTCTGGACATTCGTCAGGATTCTGCATTGCATTTACAGGCCGTGGCAGATCTTCTGGCCCGAAGTGGCGTTCATGAAGACTATAATAGCCTCAGCGAAGACGAAAAACAGGCCCTGTTACTGTCTTTGCTCAAAAGCCCGCGTCCGCTCTACTCGCCCTTATTTCATAAGGACCTCAAAACAGAAACCACAAACATTCTGGACACTCTGCTCACGGTAAAAGCGGCCCACGACACGCTATCCCCCCGGTGTGTAAGCCGCTACATTATTAGCATGTGCCAGCAGCCCAGCGATTTGCTCCACGTTTATCTGCTGCTCAGGGAAGTGGGACTCTCTCTGGAGGTGGTTCCTCTATTTGAAACGGTGACGGACTTACAGCAGGCACCAGAGGTCATGGAGACCCTTTTTCAACAGCCTTTTTACCAGGAGATTATTCAGCGGCAGCAATGTGTTCAGGAAGTGATGGTGGGTTACTCAGACAGTAGTAAATCCGGCGGGATTCTGGCAGCCACCTGGCATTTGTATCTCGGCCAGCGAGAATTGAGCCAGCGGGCTGAACAGCACGGCATTCAAATTCAATTTTTTCATGGCAGAGGCGGCACGGTGAGCCGCGGTGGCGGCCCTACCCGTCATGCTATTCAGGCCCAGCCTGAAAACACAGTGCGAGGACGTATTCGACTGACGGAACAGGGAGAAGTACTGTCCTGGAAGTACAACTTTGCAGACATGGCTCACCGCAATTTGTCCGTGTTGCTGAGTGCAGTATTAGAAGCCAGCACCCCTGACAAAAGGTCGGTAAATCCCCGATGGGAAGCACTCATGAATCAGATGGCGGAATCTTCCTATAATGCCTATCGCAAGCAGGTGGAAGACCCGAACTTTATTCGCTACTTTCAGCAGGCCACTCCCCTGAAGGAAATCTCTGAACTCAATATCGGCTCCCGCCCGGCCAAACGTAAAGATACCCGCGGCATTCAGGATCTGCGCGCCATTCCTTGGGTGTTTTCCTGGATGCAGTCTCGCTGTGTCTTTCCCGCCTGGTTTGGGGTAGGACAAGCCTTTGAAGTAGTGAATCAACGGGATGAATTTCGTACCATGTACAGGGAATGGCCCTTTTTCAAAAGCTTTATTGACAACCTGCATATGACCCTCTCCAAAGCGGATATTCACATTGCCGCATGTTATTCAGAGTTAGCAGATGGAGATTGTCGGAAGCACATCTGGCCCGAGCTGGAACAGGAGTACAAGCGCACCTGTCAATGGGTGCTAGAGATTAGCGAAAGTGAACATTTACTGGCCCACCAGGACACGCTTAGACGCTCAATTGCCCTGCGCAATCCGTATGTGGACCCGCTGAACTATATCCAGGTGGAAGTGCTCCGGCGACTGCGCTCAGATACGCACCCCGAGTTGAAACAGACGCTATTAAGACAAGCGCTCAACTTAAGCATCATCGGCATTTCGGAAGGCCTACGCAATACCGGCTAAGCTTTCTCTAAGCGTGCTCTACGCTGACTTACAGCGTGACCACCTGTGCGTGGTGTAAAGCAGTTTCCGCCAGTGCGTTGCGGGTATCAAAAACGATCTGACCCGCTTTGTCCAGCCAGGTGTAGCGGGTGCGCTCATGATGGGTCAGAATAATCACCAGATCGTAAAGGGCATCTGAGACGGTGTCAGGAACGCTTTCATAAACCCCGTCATTCACCGTCAGCCGGGGGACGTGGGGATCGTGGTAGCTGACTTCACAGCCCTTTTCTTTTAACAGGGGCCAGATGCGTCTGGCAGGGGCTTCCCGCGCGTCGGACACATTGCTTTTATACGCTACCCCCACCAGCAAGATTCGCGAGCCGTTGAGGGGCTTTTGCTGAGTATTCAAAATATCCCCGCTGCGCTGCACAATATAGGCGGGCATTTCACGGTTCACGCGATCTGCCAGAGAAATAAAACGGGGCTCAAAGCCCTTGAAACGGGTTTTCCACATCAAATAGTGGGGATCCAGAGGAATACAGTGCCCGCCAATCCCCGGTCCCGGCGTAAATTTCATAAAACCAAAGGGCTTGGTGGCGGCTGCTTCAATCACTTCCCACACGTCCAATTGCAGTGTGTGACAAATTTGCGCAAATTCATTGATCAGCGCAATATTTACACTGCGAAAGGTATTTTCTAAAATCTTGGCGGCCTCTGCCACGGCGGGGGTGGACACCGGATGGGTGGAAATTCCCACCCGCCCATAAAGCTGCTGTGCCCGCGCTAAGCACCGAGGAGTCATCCCCCCCACCACCTTCGGAATGCTATCCACCTGAAAATCAGGATTCTGCGGATCGATACGTTCAGGAGAAAAAGCCAGAAACACGGATTTGCCCATTTCTAATCCGGTTTCCGTCAAACGAGGTGCTAACAACTCTTCTGTGGTTCCCGGATAGGTAGTACTTTCCAGCACAATCAATTGCCCTGAGCGAAGGTGAGGCATCAGCGTTTCTAAAGCAGAAAGAATAAAGGACAAATCAGGTTCCTGGGAGGCATTTAGCGGGGTGGGTACACAGATTAACACCACATCCGCCTGGCTCAGTTCCCCGGCTTCTGTGGTAAAACACGTGCGCTCACTCTGGCTCATGGCCTCCATATCCTGAGAGGATACGTCTTCCACATCGCACTGCCCCCGCTGCAGGGCCGCTATTTTTGAAGCGTGGATATCGAAGCCGGTGACCCGACAGCCAGCCTTCCAGAAGGAGAGCAAAAGCGGTAATCCCACGTAGCCCAGGCCCATAACCGCCACGTGGTCGTTTGAAAATTTAGCGTCGGGTGTAGTAGGCATAAAGTCGTACCTTATTCATAATATGCGGAGGAATATCGATGTCCGGATTGAGCATTTTAGCATTGCTCAGGGCATAAAAGGCGCGGCGATAGCTCCCCCGAGCAGCATAACGCAAACCCTGCGTATAGTAAAAGGTGGCCGCGTTTTCTTTAGAAGCCTGAGGAGTGCCGCCCGGGGGGGTATCACCGGACGCCTCATCGCCGACGTCCTCAACTCCCATTTTTACGTCAAAATGAGAGGGAGCTTCCGGTGCCTGAGCATAGGCTTTTTTCAGGGCGTCCTGAAAGGAGTTTTTTCTCGGCGGTTGAAAGGGAATATCGTACTGTTGTTTGAGAGCGTCTAAATGCACCTGCTGTAAAAGTTCCTGCTCAGCCTCATAAGCCGCCCGTAATTCAGGATTTAGTAAAGTATCTCGCGCCTGGGTTAGCAGCACAAAGCGAGCTTCGGCAGCTTCGCGGGCCTCTGAGTTCAAAGGAAAGCGATCCGGATGGGTTTCCAATGCCTTCTGACGATAGGCTTTACGAATATCATCGGCGGTGGCCTGAGGCGAAACATCCAACAGCTGAAAATAGCTGTTTTGCTCCCACTCAAATCCCGCTGCGCTCATGATTCACTCCTTTTAGAACCGGGATTAAGACTGAAGGACCCGGACGTGAATGGTGTGGGTGCGAGGGGCATCCACAAAATCGACCATGACAATTTCCTGCCAGGTAGCTGTATATAATTGACCACGAATGACAGGAAAATGTAAATGCGTTCCCAGCATCGCCGATAAAAAATGAGGGGAAGTATTTAGCCTACGCGCCGCCTGAATCACCTCAGAAGCATGTTGCGGATCGCCTTCAGGACAGTCCACGCTAAAAAGGGCGGCGCCTGAGCCCGGTAAACTCACAAAACACAGGCCCGTTTCCAATTTTTGCTGAAAGCACTGCTGCTGCACCAATCGTTTCACGGGATCCGTTAACCACAACGGTACCACTTCGGGTCCGCTGTGTCGTTCAAACTGCACGTTCTACCTCCTTTGGCAAATCCAGCACAAAGTGGGCACTGACTTCAGGCTCCGACACACAGCGCACCTGAATCTCCGTTAAATCACACAGCTGCTTGACAATAGACAATCCCAGTCCTGTGCTCGCCTCTCCTGAAGTGGGACGGGCCGAAAGACGAGCAAATTTTTCAAAGAGACGTTCGCGATCTGCTTTTGAGAAACCGGGGCCCTCGTCTTCTATATGTATAGACAGGGGCTCTAAATTCAGAGTCAGCGTCACTTGTTTGTGGGGCTCGGTATATTTGATGGCATTAGACATGAGATTTTCCAGAATCTGAAACAATAGCTCAGGATCAGAATAATACTCCACCATAGAAGGAATGTGGGAATTGAGCTGAATGTGTTTTTTTTCGGCATAGGGCAAAAACGATGCCACCGTCTGGTGGAGCAGAGCCGATAAATTAAACCAGCGCTTCTCCGCGCGAATATGACCATTTTCAATACGGTACACATCCAGCAAATTGGAAATAATAGTGAGCATACGCTGAGCGTCTCCGTAGATGCCACTGACGTACTTCAGTACACGGGCCTCACCCAGTCGCTCAAAGCGGGTCTCTACCATTTCTGAAGACAACATAATGGACGTCAGGGGATTGCGCAAATCGTGAGCAGCAATACTCAAAAACTGATTTTTTTCCTGGTTAAGCTCTTCCAGCTGATGATTGTAAGCCAGTACCGTATCCCGGGCTTTTTTGAGTTCTAAATGGGTGTTGACACGGGCCAGCAGTTCTTCAGGGTGAAAGGGTTTGGTAACATAGTCCACAGCACCACATTCAAAGCCACGAATAATATCTTCTTGCTCGGTACGAGCCGTTAAAAAAATCAGGGGAATATCGTTGAGAAGGCCCTCATCTTTGAGCTGTGCACTCAGGGTATAACCGTCCATCTTCGGCATAATAATATCGCAGAGAATCAGATCGGGCTGACGGCGATTGAGAAAATTCAGTGCCCGCTCTCCGTCAATGGCCAGGGCAACGGCATAGCCCGCGTGTTTAAGAATACGATCTAACTTTTTTAAATTTTCAGCCTGATCATCCACCACCAGAATTAGCGGTTCAGCCATGCCAGGGCCTCCTCGAAATCAAAGTTGTCCAGGCTCTCTTCTAGCTTTGCACAGAGGGTTTTATCTTGAATATGAGGACGCAGAATTTCAAACAGTTCCAGGGCACGGGCATCGTAATTGAGCAGAGCCCTGTGAAAAGCGTTCCAGGTCTCAGGAGGAAGCGTTTTAAGCGTCTTCTCAGTGGCAACAATGGGACTTTGGTGAGCCCGATCAAGCAGGTGATACTGGGCTAATAATTCCCGATAGGTCTCTTGAATTTGCGATTCAGGGGCTTTGGTTTTCAGGGCAGCCTCCAGATCTGCGGCAGCCCGGGCAATACCCCTAAGGTTCAGATTAGCAGCAGTTCCCTTGAGTCCGTGCACCCACTCCATTACCTCTGTACGAGCCGCCGATTCAAATAACAGCACCTCATAATCTTCCAGGTTGCTATTTTTACGCAAAAACAGTCGCTGCAAGTCCAGATTAAAACTGGCATCCAGACCATATTTTTCCTGAGAAATAGATTGCGGAT
>CAYFGW010000108.1:0-15691 GCA_964342365.1 uncultured Candidatus Sericytochromatia bacterium
CGGGAGCAACAGCCTGAAGACAGCGCAAAGTATATAGATCTGCTTATTCCCTTTATGCTCAAAAACTTGTCCCACCCAAATTTAAGTATCAGAGTCAGGGCGATGTATTTCATAGGATCCTCTGGAAAAACAGAGCTTTTTGAACATCTTGTTCCATTTCTATATTCAAAAGAATACGTTTCACCGGCTTTCTGCGATGATTTTGTCGAGGGGCTTGGAAGCTGGGGGGAATACGATGCGTCAAACGGAAACACGGTAAGTTCTTGTGCAGTTATTGCCATGGACTGTTTAGACAGAGAAAAGAGTATCCCTTATTTCATAAATATTCTTAATACTTCACCCATTCCCGTATCGAATCCATTATATGACCCGCGCACAACGGCTTTTGGGTATCTGAGTAGAGAAAGTGTTCCCCCGGAAGTTCTTTCTGAAAAACTACTCAAGAAACTGTCTGTGGATTCCAATACATGGCTTTCTACAAAAGCTCTTGCTAAACTGGATGAACTCTACTAAGTTGAAGGGCAAATTCGCCTGACGTCGCTGCTCTCCCCATTTATCAACTACAGGCCGCATGACCTAAAAGTACGTGCATTTCATGAATCATTTATTCAATTTTGTCGACGAAAACAATAAAATCAGCATTAAAGCTTCTATAGACGGACTTGAGGCACAAGACGGCGATTGGCTCAACTTGAACTTGTGTGTCAGACAAGAAAATCTATGTTTTGAAACGACCTCACCCGATCTGGAAATTAGAGAACTGGCCAGACTAAAAAATTGGTTCAGTCAAATAAGTTCTGGCCACCTGCTAGACAGCGTCGGCTTTTCGAACACAGAGTGTTCTCTAGATCTCAACTATATCAGTCACAGAAGCAAAGAGGTTTACCTTATTGTGATCATGCTGGGCTGTGACTTGCGCCCGCCGTTTGATCCTTACCAACGCAGAAAAAGAACAAAGCTACCCGGTGATAGTAACGATTTGTGGAAAACGCGTCTGGTATTAACTGCTCAAGACATTGAGCAAACCATAAAAAATCTTGACCATATCATGAGGGCATACCCCGTGAATATATCAGAAAGAGCAGTCAGAAACGCGAATCAGGCTCAATTGGATCAAATGCTCAATATTCTGAAGATAGGCCAGTCAGTCAGACTTCCAAAACAACTTCTTGGACATGACAAGGATGAAAGGGATGTAGTCATTGACCCGGTTGAAGAAGCAGAGTTAGAGATAGGCTGCGTTATCGCCTATCGCCATCCCTACAGATCTAGAATAAGTACTGCAACAATAAAAGCTGTCCATACTAACAAATTTTTTGTTGATGACGGAGTTTGGCTGGTCAAAACACAAATTTACGGCAGACTGCTTGATATGTCGAGTTGAGCAAGGCTTATAGCGATATAAAGCTGATCTTGCAAGCATGTGCTAAAATTTCCTTATCATTTCCAAAGGATTTCAAATGCTAAAACACGTTCTTTCTTTTGCTCTTTTATTTTCATTGACTGCCTGCACCGCTCCCGATACACCCGAGGTGCCAAATACGCCCGACACACCCGATCAAGAAGTATCGAACTCTGATTCCAGCGACTCTGTTTCTGGCGATGAGTTTCTTACCAAAACCAGATATCGCACGGTCATGACCTGTGCAGCATCAAAGTTGCCTCCTGCTCAACAAGAAGCATTGTTGGAAATTATCAATGATGCTGTGAGCGTATCTGACGATGTGTGGGCCCAAACCGGGGGGCGAAACTTAGGGGCTTTGGCACAGGTCAAAGACGAGGAGTCAAAGGGCTGCTAAAACCGTAGCCTTTCCATTACGCGTTAGAATCTTTTGTTTGACAGCTATGTCGCCTCGTGCTGTGCACAGGCTGCGGGTGTCTATCAGAGCATTTCTCAGTACCCATAGGGCATAAATACTCCGACCATAGCGCAGCTTGGTGGGTGGTGTAGAGGAATACACCGTGAGGTGTCATGCATTGACTTTCCTGCATCAGGATGCATACTGAAAGTATGATGGTGTATAAAAGAAGAGTGAACTACAGGCTGTATCCAACTGCTAAACAGCAAGAGGAAATGCTAGGGCTGCTTAGAAAGCATCAGCTCATGTACAACGCTGCTCTTGAACAAAGAATTACTGCTTACAAAAAGAATGGCGTCAGCCTGACCTACCAGGATCAGACAAAAGATTTAACAGAGCTTCGTGCTGCACTGCCAGAATTTAAAATCGTCAATGCCCAATCGTCTCAAAACACGCTCAAACGCTTAGATAGAGCCATGAAAGCTTTCTTTCGTAGAGTAAAGTCAGGTGAGGCACCAGGTTTTCCACGCTTCAAATCTTTTGAGCGTTATTCTGGCTGGGGTTACAATACCCACGGTGACGGGTGGCGTCTGCATGGCGAAGAAAAACACGGTTTTCTCAGGCTTTCAGGCGTTGGTTACATTCGCATGCGAGGCAAAGCCAGAACACAAGGCACTCCTAAAACGCTAGACATTATGTACAAGCAAGGCAAATGGTATGCCTCAATTGTGTTTGACTGCCAGTCCAAGCGCAAACAAGAAAACATCACAGGTGCCATTGGCCTGGATCGGGGCGTGGAAACTTTCGCCACAATGGCCCACGATAGCGGTAAATATACCGCTATCCACAATGAGCGCCACCTGAGAAAAGAACTGACTAAACTAAAGCAGTTGCAGTGTGACTTGTCTCGTAAAAAACGGGGTTCACGCAACTGGCAAAGGCTCAAAAAGCAGCTGGCAGCATTGTATGGCAAGATTGCTCGTAAGCGCCATGAGTTCTTGCATCAAACCAGTGCAAAACTGGTGAAAGAGAACAGCTTGATTGCAGTTGAGAAACTGAACATAAAAGGTATGACTGCCAAGGGTGGTAAGCGCAAAAAAGGGTTAAACCGAGAGGTGTTAAGTACAGCACCAGCGGCATTTCATGAGATGTTGAAGTATAAAGTGGAAGAGACTGGTACGCGATACATAGAAGTGCCGACGCGCAAGGTGAAGCCGAGCCAAACCTGTAGTGGTTGCGGCAGGCGAGAAAAGAAGCCTTTGAAACAACGAGAACATAGTTGCCCCTGTGGAACACCGCTGAGCCGTGATGAAAACGCGGCCCGTGTGATTCTGAACTGGGCAATGGGTAGGGAACCTGCCCAGTGTGGAGGCAAGCCGTTGGGCTCGCCTGCGAAGCACGAAACTCCTGCTATGCGGTGCGGTCGCCATCCGTAAGCGCTCCGCGCAACGGCTGCCGCAGTCTCAGCTTAGCGGGATGTAGTTCATTTCTTAGGAAAGCCTTTAGTGAAACAGGAGCAATTCATTTCACCTTCAAATTTCTTTTCGCTAAAAGTAAATTCATACTCCGAATCTTCATCTAACAAACTTATCTCTTTGCAAGATTGTGCACATTGTTCTCTTGTATCTCTGGGAAAAGAGGACTTAGTTTCAATGGGTGTTCCTGGAGCCGGATGGCTAAAAACACTACCGGCTTCAAAAATAGGGCCACTACATCCAGTAGTAAGTAATAATAGCGATATCGTTAACAAACTTTTCATGATATTTCCTCAACTTTATTGAAAATGTGCGTTTATATTTAATTACGTTTCTGATCTCAGTTTTGAGCCTGAACATTGTTGTTTAGGTTAGATTACTTTATCTCAAACCTAAAAATAGCTGTTGCATAACGCAAATTTAGAATGCAACGAATCAACTCACACAACCGGCAGATCGACCCAACATCACTCTGAGTAACTATTTCTCGTATATCCCGTGATTTCCGCTATATTTTAGGTAACAGAAACACGAGGACGATAAAATACATGCGACACATGGCTTTACAAGTGGCCTACGACGGCACCGCGTTTTCGGGCTACCAGGTGCAGCCGAAGCAGCGTACCGTAGAAGGAGAGCTAAAACGCGCTCTGCGCCAATTCACGGGGCAGGAACTGTCTCTCATTTGCGCGGGGCGTACCGATGCAGGGGTACATGCCCATGCCCAGCTGGCGGCGTTTCACATCGATTGCCCCATTCCCACGGAGCGCTTTGCTCCCGCTCTGAATCGGATGCTGTCCGGTGACGTGCGCGTAGTACAGGCCTTTGAAATCCCCGCTGATTTTTCCGCCCGTTTTAGTGCCCGTGCCCGTCATTACCGCTATTTGCTCATGCCTCACTCTCAGGCTCCTGTGTTTAGAAATCACGCCTGGCAACTGGACTTTGAACTGGATCTGGATAAGCTGGCTGAAGCCTGGCTCGCCGTAAGAGGACTACATAACTTCAAAGCTTTTTGTGCATCAGGTTCTTACCGTAAAAACTTTGAGATTGACGTGAAATGGACCCGCTGCTGGACCCACGGAGACTATATCGTATTGGAAATTATGGCGGAAAGCTTTTTATATAATATGGTGCGCTCGCTGGTGGGAAGTGCCGTGGACATCGCGCGGGGTCGCTACCCGTTGAGTCAACTCCAGCAAGCTTTGAACACACAAGATCGCTCTCTCGTGCGTTTTACGGCGCCGCCTCAGGGCCTGTATTTGTACCACGTGATTTATCCGGAATTGCCGGTATCCCTGATTTACAAGGGCCTGCACGATCAGCCGGTGCCCGTGGGAGAAATTCCGCTGACTTTGGAGAAATAAGCGGGTATTTTCCCAGATGTGCACCGAGTCGTGTTATACTGAGTGACCGCGGAGCCGTGATTATGTTTAAGCTCCGTTTATGAAAAGGTTTAATTCCTCTATTCATCAGAGTCAGGTCTATGTTAATATAGGCTTTGAATATTTCCCTTTAGAAAATTTTAGGTGATCTAACATGTATGCAATTATTGAAAATGGCGGAAAACAATACAAAGCCGAACAAGGTCGTTGGTTAGATCTGGAACTTTTGCATTCAGAAGAAGGCAGTACCGTTGATTTCCCCGCAGTAATGGTGGTAGACGGCGACAATGTTCATGTCGGAACTCCCCATGTACAAGCCAAGGTTTCTGGCAAGATTCTGGCTGAAGAAATCAAAGGCAAAAAAGTGATTTCTTTCAAATATCGATGCAAAAAAGGCTACCAGCGCAAACTCGGCCACCGTCAGCGGTACACCCGCGTGATGATCGAAGAGATTAGTCTGGGATAAGGAGACAATCAAATGGCACATAAAAAAGGTGTAGGTAGTAGTAAGAACGGACGCGACAGCAACCCTAAGTATCTGGGTGTTAAGCGCAGCGGCGGTCAGGCTGTAAAAGCTGGCGGCATCATTGTGCGTCAACGCGGTTCACACTTTCATACCGGTAACAACACAGGCATGGGACGTGACTACACAATTTATTCCCTCATCGACGGCGTGGTTCAATTCGAGCGCCGTGGACGCACTGGTCGTAAGATCAGCGTCTATCCCTCTGTTTAAGGAAGGCCCATCATGAGTCAACAGTTAATTAAAGAAATTACTGAATCACAGTACAAAAGTGATTTGCCCGAAATGACAGCGGGTGATACCGTGGCTGTACACGCCAAAATCGTTGAAGGCGGCAAAGAGCGCGTTCAGATTTTTGAAGGTATCGTGATTAAAGTTCAAAACTCCGGTATCAGCAAAACTGTAACCGTTCGCAAAATCTTCCAGGGTATTGGCGTGGAACGTACGTTCCTCGTACACTCTCCTCGCGTGGCCAAGTTTGTGGTTAAGCGCCGTGGTCGTGTACGTCGTGCTCGTATTTACTACTTCCGTCAGCGTCGTGGTAAATCCGCCCGGATTCGCGAAAAAGTACAACAAAAAAGAGGCTAGAGAGCCATTTTTAAAGCACTCAAGCGTCGCTTTTCCCGCTCTCGACTTCCTGCCCGCTTTCGTAAGCAGCAGCAAGATCGACGGCGGGAAAGACTCGTTTTTGTGCTTTTTTTGTTTCTGTCTTTTGTGGTTCAGGGCGTTTTTGTGGTGGTTATCGCCGCTAATATTGAAGTGGACCACGGAGAGATGGAGCCTCAGGAAATCTCCTCTCAGGAGAGTATTATAATTGAGCAGGTCACGCTTCCGCCTCAAACACCCCCGGATGCGCCTCCAGATGCACCAGACGATATTCCCATAGATAACGCTGAACCTGCTGCTGACCCCGACGCCTATGCGTTTACGCCAGAGCCTGAAGCGGCCCCGGAGCCTATTCCGGAACCCACTCCAGAGCCAACGCCTGAACCAGAGCTAACGCCGGAGCCTGAGTTAACCCCGGAGCCCACTCCCGAACCAGAGCCCTCTCCCGAAGAAACACCCACTCCGGGAGTGACTGCTTCTCCTGAGCTAACACCAACCCCCACTCCCCTTCCCGATGCTTTACCTTCAGCCCTGGCAAATCTGCCGGAGCCTGAAAAGGATGCGGCAAGAGCCGTTAAGAAGTTTTTGGAAGAACAGGGGACAGAGGTGCCTGAAGAACTTCCTTTTGGTTTTGACTCCTGGGAATCCTACGCCAAATTTGTCAATGAAGACTATGAGGCCAAGGCTTACGAACTGGGCAAACTTCCTGATAACACCAAAGGAACTCAGGGAACTGAAGGAAACAATGAACCGTCCCCCGGACCTTCTACAGATCCTTCCGCCTCTCCCGGTAGTGACAATGGCAACTCCGGTTCTGGCGGTGGTTTTAAAATCCGCATTCCCGGTGGCAAAAAGGATGGCTTTGATCCCAACCTGAACGGTGGAGAGCTTTACAAGCCGCGCCTGAACGGCGATCTGGAAAATGAAAAAGATCTGTTTGGCAATAAAACCCTGGACGATTTGACCAAAACGCCCGATTTTAAATTTGACGGTCGTGCGCCCCTGGTGGTGCCTACCCCCACGCCTTATCCCCTGCCAGAAGACTTGAATACTGGGGATCTGGGGGGAGTTCTTTTATATCTGAATTTCAAGCATGATGCGCTGTCTTTTAAGGCCCAGTGGCCTGCTGAGAGCGTGCCCGATAAAAAAGTAACGGTGCAGTATTATCCTCCCAGCAATCCCGAAGAACAAAAGGGGTTTGAGCTGCTCTGGCAGCCTGCTTTTGAAAACCACGAAAATATAGCCCGGGCCATTTTACGCACCTACGATCAGCGCAAAAAAGCCAGCCAATAATCCAGGGGCAGGCAGCTAAATCTGTGCTGCTAACCAATCTCTGATCATGGGAAAATGATCCGATGGTCCGTCCGGGTGAGTCAGCATATCTATATGACCGTAGTTATGTTTGAAACCGTGTTGACGAGACAGCAATTGATACCGACTTTTCGGTCCACCGCCAAGCTCTGCCTGAAAACGCCGCACGTCCACGGGATGTCCCAGAGCAAAGTCTCTGGGCCCGGCCAGATGCAGTTGCGGGGGGAGATTCAGGGCCTGTAGCTTGGCTCTGTAATCAAATCCATCGTCGTCTTTCCACGCCTGACTTTTTACCCAGCGTACGCTTTCTCGGTGAGACAATCGGGTTTCGCTATCGGAACCCAGCTTCAACCTCGCCGCGGGCAAATAGCCAAACAGCTGGGTATACAAGAAGGAAATTCGATTCCAGAAGAGGTCAATATGCACCCGTTTTTGCCAGGTGGGAGCCTGTACCCGGCGCTTGCTGCCAAAAAAGAGCAGGCCGTGCAGCCCCTTTAAATACCGTTGATAACGGGCCAGTGTGCACATAATTAGAACCCCGCCCCAGGAGTGAGCACCCCAGAACATAGGTGTTCCAGGATGCTGTTGCTGCATCAAATCCACCGCTGCGGGAATATCTTCTAAAATGCTTTCCCTTTGTCCGTGGGTGCTGTGCTTATTAATAGAAGGCGTGCTCTGGCCCCGGCCCCGCAGGTCAATCACGTAAACGGCATAGCCCGACCGGGCCAAAAAAGGCGCAAAGCCTTTGCCGCTGCGGCTGTAAAAAATACGCCCGTCTTCAATGGCGCCGTGCAGTAAAAACACGCAGGCTTTGGGAGATTCGGGCGTAAAGCTTTTGACATGAATTTGAGCCGCTTCTCCAGAAGTGACTTCCAGAAAGTGACTCCTGACCAAAAAAGAGCCCTTAATTTTTAAGCACTTCCACGTTGCCATTGGTGCTTTCAATCACGATGCGTGCGGCACCTTCACCCACATCAATGCGGGACTGGTCTTGCAGGTGCTTAAAGTCGGTGGTAACATTGCCCACCCCTTTTTTATAACGCACGCGGGCAGAAGCATCACCGGACAGTTTTAGCACCACGTTGCCGTTGGTGGTAGAAAAAGCGTAGTCTTCAGGGCGATTCACGCCTTTGAGTCCCGCCAGAATATTGCCGTTACCGCTGTGGGCCTGTAAAGCGCCCGTGACCGCCGTGAGTTCAAGGGTTCCGTTCTGGGTGCTCAGATCGTGGCGATTGCCCGTAACGTCATCCAGTGCAATATTGCCATTGTTCAGCTTCACGTTGAGATTGCCCGTGTGGTGGTTATCGGTGACGTTGCCGTTCACCCCTTCTATGGAGACACTGCTTTTTAAATCTTTGAGGGAAATATCCCCTTCAGTGTTTGACAGCACCACATCCACGCCCGCGGGAATATACATTTCTACATCGGTACTCAGACTTTCGCCCTGCTCCAGCGCGGGCTGGTTCAGGCGCATGCCAATGGAGTTGCTGGCGGGAATGGCTTCCAATTTGATGCTTTCTGCCAGTTCACCCTTGCGCTTGCTGGTGAGTTTGAAGTGGGTATTGATCTTCAGGGTGGCTTCATCGGTGCCGTGCAGGGTGAGTTTGCCCGTTTTGATTTCTGTGTTCAGAGATTCAATGCCCTCCACGGGCAAATTTTGTTCCGTGTCCCATTCTTTAACGTCTCCGCCACAGGCGCTCAGTAAGGCTACCGCACAAAGAGAAAGAGTCAGGGGTTTGAAAAAATGTGTATATTGCATAAAAGGTATTATAGCAGTGGAGGTGGGCGATGAGGTGGATACTGGTATGCACAATCGGAGTCATCGTGGGCCTTTGTGGGCTGGCAAAAAAGAGTGATGCTTGCCCCCGTCTTTTAAACGGTACGCTGGCATCCATGCAGGAACAGGTGTACGGTTGTTTGCTGCCCCCCCTTCATTTTGAAACTCTCTACACACTAAAAAGCTATTCTCCCACCCTTCAAGCAGATATTGAACAGCGCAAGCTCAGGCCACAGCTTCAGACTTTGAACCGCCGCACGTGGCAGCTCATGTATGTATCTCGTCCGCCCACGGCTCCGCCGCGTCCGGTGGTGGTGTTTTTGAATAAATGCGGCAACGGTACGGTTTTAACCGCCAAAGACGCGATGACTCTTTTTGCCCCGTCTCCTGCTCGCTACGGGGACAGCTGCGGCACCGCGATGCGCCAACCCGGCTGGCGGGGCCGTTTCTGGAGTCTCAAAGCAGCACTGGACCAGGGATTTGATGTGGTGACTTTTCACGAAAGCGATGTGGCTCCCGATCACGCCCTTCATTACGCAGCGCTGCGGGCCGGTTTTTCAGAGTCTGTGCTGGCACATCCACCGGGGGTCATTGCCGCCTGGGCCAGCGGTCTGGAGAGCGTGGTGCGCTATCTCAGGGCGGAGCCCGCTTTTCAAAACCGTCCCGTGGGCGTCATGGGGCACTCTCGCCGCGGCAAAGCGGCACTGCTGGCTACCGCTGTATCTCCACAGATTGATTTTGTCGTGGCCCATCAAACGGGAACGCTGGGAATGGCGTCGGTGCAGGATCGTCCGCTGGAATCCCTGGAGCAGATTACGCGCATGTTTCCCCACTGGTTTACCCCTGGTTTACGCCGTTACCACGATCGGCTGTCTGAACTTTGCTGTAATCAGACGGAGCTTATTCGACACATGGCGCCCCGTCCGGTGCTGGCTACCGAAGGTTATCTGGATCCCTGGGCCAGTTACTGGCTGTCTCTAAAAACCTTGCAAGAGGCGCAACCCGCCTATGGCGAAGTGTATGCACAGCGGGGCTTAGCCTCTGTGGTTTCCACTTACCATGAAGGGGATTCTCTTCAGGCTTTGAAAGCGCCGCTGGCTCATGCTCAGGCGGTGTTGCCCCACACCATGCATCCGCTTTACTGGCGCACGGTGGGAGATTTTTTACGGCAACAGTTTCAGCAGGGGAATCGCCTTAGAAAACCCTGAGGTTGCTTACGGCCAGACGCAGTTTTTCGGTGGCCTGGGTCAGCCCATCGCCGCTTTCCAGACCCTGAAGCTGTTCTCTGAGCGGGTTTAATTGTTGGCGAATTTGCTCTTTTTCCTGCTCAGGGGTGCTCTGCATGCCCACTTTGGTTTCCATTTCTTTGATGCGACTTTTGAGGCGATTCACCGGCTGAATTTCCTTATGATAATCCATCATGCTGGATACCAGTTCCTGAGTGCTCTCATTATTGGGATCATAATCCTTCACAAAACTATGGTTTTTGACCGATTCCAACGTGGGGCGGTTATTGGGATCGTTATCCAACATTTGGGTCATCAAGCGGTGGGCCGCACTATTTTGCACAAAGTCGTTGTCGGGGCGTTGGTTTTGCTGAATCTCCTGACTGCGCTCTCGCTTCGGATTGACCAGCCCTACAGAACCCTGGCCGCCCATCATGACGTAAAGCATTCTGCCCAGCTGATAGGTATCGGTTTTCTGGGTCAGGGTATCCTTCATTTCCCATTCCATGGGCTTATAGGTGGTGGCGACTTTTTCCTGTTTGGGATCCAGCTCTGTTTTACGCTGCGATGAGCCAAAGTCCGCTACTTTTACCGTCCCCTTGTCGTCCAGTAAGAAGTTTTCGTCCTTGATATCCAGATGCAGCATATTGCGGCCCTGAACATATTCCATGCCCTCAATCATCTGAGAGAAAAAGTGCTGGGTGAGCAGATTTTTAGCCTGGTCTGTGAGCAGGGGTTCCCCCTGAATTAAGCCGCCCATGGATTTGGCCATGCCTCTGAGGTCGCCGCCGTCTGCTAAGTCCATAACCATATACAGGCTTTCGTTAGGGCCGGTGGCCATGCCTCTGAGACCCACAATATTTTTATGGCCATTGTCACCCATGGCGTGACGGTGGGCCAGGGCTTCTTTTACCATTTCTTCGCGCATATTGGGATCCAGTAAGCTCTTGACCACCACGGTGTCGTTGGGATCGTTTTCGTTGGTGTATTTGAGCACCATACCCAGCCCCCCCTGGCCCAGATACTGGGGCGCGTTGTACCGCACGCCGTTGAGGGTAATGGTACTGGGCGCTGACTTATCCTGACGGTTTTGCAGCGGAGCAATGTCTCCTGCGCGGTTGGGCAGGTGGGCCTGAATCACTTTGTTTAAACGCTGAACCGAAATGTCCAGGATTTTTTGCTGACCTTCTGAAAGATTGCTTAAAGGATCTCCTTCGCTGAGCATGCCCATGCCGTAGGCCAGCTCTTTTTTCATACTTTCCGTGGATTTTAAGGTCAGATCGAACACCAGTTTGCTGTCGGGAGCAGCATTTTGAAGCCTATCTTCCAATTGGCCCATGATGTTTTTGGAGACATCTGTGGCAATGACGTTGCTGGACTGGTTTACGCCCTGTTTATAGCCTTCGTAGATAGAGTCTACGAGGGCTTTTTTCTTGGTGGATAAATCGGAATAACTGGCGTTTAAACCATATTTTTGACTGCGATTGGCGCCAATGCCTTTGGCGATTTTATCTTTAAGCTGACTTTCTGAAAGGGTGGCCAGCTGATACATGAAGTCCTTATCCACGGTGCCGGTCATAACACTTTGGGTGGCCAGGGCTTTGGCCTTATTGAAAATTTTGGTTTTGCTTTTGTCCAGGTAAGTGCTGCCCAGTTCCTGCTCAAAAGAGGCAAAATCGTCTTTGACCTTATCGCTAATGTCCACGTGGGTCAAATTGTCTTTGTAGGTGTTGCTCAATTCGCTGACGTTGAAATCGTGTTCTACTTCCACCTGATGGGCGGTAAGCGTGGTGTTTCCCATTTCTTGAACGTCGTTGTCAAAGCTGTTTTTGATCAGCTCCTGCCGTTTTTGTTCAATCTTTTTGTCGATGTCTAAGAGCATGGGAGCCAGCGTTTTTTGCTTTTTTTGGATGTCCTGAGGAGAGGACTGCTCAATGCTGCGCTCGATTTCAGGGTTCGACAGACCCAGGTTTTCCGTTTGTTTTTTCTGGGGGGCGCGAGTGGTTTTCAGGGGTGGTGCGGGCGGCGCTTTGGGAATGGTTTTCTCCACTTGTTTGGGAGCATTGGGGGCAATGACCTGAGGGGTTTGAACTGACTTGCGGATGCTGGGGTTAGACATGGTAAAGCCACTTTCTTTTTGGGATCTCTGTCCCATCATATTACAAAGGTAAAAATCCATCAAGGGCCGTGTGTAGCTGCAGCCTCTGTGATTTTAATTGTCTGAAATTTTCATTTGCTGCTGATCGCTAGAAGCGGATCTGGCCCGGGTCTGGGCCCATTGGCGCAGGGCGTCAATGGACTCTCGCATGGTGTGAGACAGAGGCACAGACTGGCGCAGCGCCTGGGTGAGGTCACGGGTTTCTAAGTCCCGTTCCTGATCAAAACTGTCATAAAGGGCTGAGATGACCACCTGCTCAATTTCAGAGCCGGAAAAACCCTGTGAGAGATCGCCGAGCAGTTGTAGATCAAAGTTGTCAGGGTTGCGTTTGCGCTTGCGCAGGTGAATTTTAAAAATGTCGATGCGCTCTCGCTGACTGGGCAAGTCCACAAAAAAGATTTCGTCGAAACGGCCCTTTCTCAACAGTTCCGGGGGCAAAGCAGAAATGTCGTTGGCGGTGGCAATCAAAAATACCGGCGCGGTTTTTTCCTGCATCCAGGTCAGAAAGCTGGACAGCACCCGGGCGGTGGTACCCCCGTCAGAAAAGTTAGAGCTTTGCGTGCCGCTCAGTCCCTTGTCCATTTCATCCAGCCACAATAAACAGGGGGCAATGGATTCGGCGGTTTTAATGACTGAACGAATATTGGCTTCTGAGGAACCCACCAGCCCTGAAAACACGGCTCCGATATCCAGCCGCAGCAGCGGGTGATTCCACAGGGAAGCCACCGCTTTGGCCACCAGACTCTTACCGGAACCAGATACCCCGATGAGCAAAACCCCTTTGGGGTGAGGCAGACCGTAATCGCGGGCTTTTTCTGAAAAGGCTACACCCCGTTTGCGCATCCAGGTTTTGAGATTGTCCAGACCGCCCACGTCATCCATATTATTCTGGGGCGCATAGTACTCCAATAAGCCACTTTTTTTGATGATTTGCTTTTTTTCTAACAAAATCAGGGGAATGTCTTCAGCGTCAATACGCCCCTTGGCCACAATAGCCTTGGCAAACACATTTTCGGCTTCCACCAGGGTCAAGCCCTGAGCGGCTTGTAAAATGCGTTCCTTGTCGCCGGGTTTTAAGTTGATGCTCACATTACGATTGTTTTGTACTGAGGCAATCATGCGATCCAACTGGGCTTCCAGATCGCCGAGAGTGGGCAAAGGAAAATCAATCACCGACATGTCTTTTTCCAGTTCTTCAGGAATCACCGGCACCGGCGAAAGCAGAATAATGGTTTTATAGGAGGTTTTTAAAGCAATGGTGAGATCCCGCAGGCGGCGTACCACCCGCGCATCTTTCATAAAGGGATGAAAGTCTTTGAGTACAAAAATAGCGGCCTGTTGGTATTTTTCAATGTAGTCCAAAGCCGCAATGGGATCTTTGGTATTGTCAAGAATACGTTTGGTGGCAGCACCCGACTCCAGATTCTGTAAACCCTGAGTAATGGTCCAGCTAAAAATGGCCTTGTTGCGGGCTCTGGAAATTTCTAATAACAGGCTTTCAATGCGCTTTTCTTCCCAGGAGACCAGCGAAATAATGGGGTAGCGGGCGCGAATTAAAATTTTGAGTTCATCAATGAGTGCTTGTACGGAAGTAGACATACGCTCATTTTAGCACCCCGCTGCATATAACACGCGTAGAACACGTGTAACGGGCACGTATAATACGTACAAAATGTATACAAGTCAGGTTTAGAGGAGATTGTCCATGAACGTCATCGCTATCGCCGCCATAACATTCGGGATCAACGTGGACGGCACAGCCGCTGATTTTCAGGGGGAGATTTCGGGGATAGAACCTTTGAATCCAGGTGATTTTTATGCGGTGTCTTCAGCACAAATGAAAACTCTGTGCGCTCGTATTGAAGCGCACAGAGGTCCACTGCCAGCGCCCCGTGGGGGAGGATCTGTGGCCAATACCCTTGACCTGATGGTGCGGGTCGGTGTGCCGGGTGCCATCATTGGCCTGCGGGGTGATGACCCACTGGGTCAACGTTTTGTGGACGATGCGCGCCACATTGGACTCCATGACCTGTCGAGCCCTGTACCCGGTGCGGTGACGGGCCACGATATTTATTTTCGCGGAGACGGTACCACCGTATTTACCCACGGGGCCAATGCTTTATTCAGTCCCGAATCACTGGATCTGGAAGCCCTACAAAATGCTCGGCTGCTGATCTTAGACGGCGGCGTACTGGGATTTGGCCCTGATTCAGAAGCGGCTGCGGCTCAGGCTTTACGAATTGCTCAGCGTAACAACACTCCTTTTGTACTAACCCTGGCCAGTGGTGCTGTTGTGCAACGCCACCGCTCTTTTTTTGCTGAGTTTGCGCCCCTGGCGCAGTGGGTGGTGGGCAATCTGGAGCAGGCTATTGAACTGTTGCAACTGCCTCCAGAATCTTCATGGTCTGAAGTACAGGCAGCTGTTCTCGAAGCGTCTTTATCGGCTATCGTGACCCTGGATGCTGAGGGGGTTTTTGCCTGTTTTCAAAATCAGGGTTGTCACGTGGCCGCTGAGCAGGTGCCTGTGGTCAGTTCCGTGGGGGCCGGCGATAATTTTCTGGGGGCCTTTCTCACGGCCCGCTGGCGCGGCGCAAAGGTGGAACAAGCACTGGAAACGGGCAATCGGCTGGCGGCACAGGTGATCCAGTACGACAGTGCGCGTTTACCTTTATCCTGTAATGTCAACGCATATTTTTAGTTCATTAAATAAATGTTTTTGTTGTGTTAAGTTGTGCAAGGGTGTACGGGCGAGTTAGTATAAGAAAAATACCCAAAAAAATATGTTTACCCCTTGAAGGAGATCCCAATGGGAACATTTCAGACTTACGTTAACGCCTCACTTTTGCCTTCAGGCGTTCAGGTTTCTACCATTATGGCAGCAGCCTATGAATCCAGAGCCACACAAATTGCCCGTCTTTTTGTGCCCATTGCCTCCTTTGCCGGAGACACCGCCCAGACCTTAACGGACGGCTCTTTTAACTCCTTTACCGACGGGGGAGCCCAGTCCGTAAACCGTGCTATTGCTCCTGAGGCGGCCGCCAACAACGACAATAATGCTGTGGCTAATCGGCCGTTACTGCCTTCTTCCAGTGCCGTGCTGGCAGGCCCTTCCAACATTCTGCGGGCCAATAACGATATTGACGCTGATAACAGCGGCGCCAACAATGATGACCCCGGTGATACCGATGATGGCACTGCGGGCGTCGACTCTGCCGGTGGTTTTAACGAAGTTACCGCCAAGCCGCTCATTGTACGTGTGCGTCGCGATCCTTTAACGGGTGAAATTACCGGTTACGGGGTATTCAACGCTGACGGTTCAGTCCCCGGTCAGGAAATTATCCCCGGTCAGCCTTTATATACTCCCGGTCAGGACGGCGATCCTTTTGAGTCAGAAGCGCCTGACGGCACACCTTTTGCAGGACTTCCTCCCCGTT
>CAYFGW010000109.1:0-15521 GCA_964342365.1 uncultured Candidatus Sericytochromatia bacterium
TTTGCTCAAGAGCAGCATTGTACATAAGCTGGTGTTTTCTAAGCAAGCCTAGCAACGCCTCCTGCTGTTTAGCAGTTGGGTACAGCTTGTAATTAACTCTTCTTTTATGCGCTGTCATACTATCAGTATACAGTCTAATGCAGGAAAGTCAATGTGTGACACCTCACGGTGTATTCCTCTACACCACCCACCAAGCTTGCGCTGTGGTCGGAGTACTGAGAAATGCTATGATAGAAATAGCACCGTAAACAGCACATTAAGGAACAACTCATGAAATCATCTCGCCTTCTGGGCGCAGCCCTCACCCTCTCACTTTTCTCCCTACAACTTATTTCCTGTCAGGCGGTAGATCAGCTGCTGGTGGGCGTGAGTGGGGTAGAAGGAGAGCTTATGCCCAGAGGCCCTCAGGTGGCAGAAATCATTGACGATGTACAGCAAACCTCTGAGGAATTTTCGCAGCCGGACAACAACCCTCCCACGCGCCCGCTGATTTTCCCCGCGGAACACCCGGTGCCCTTTACCGCTTTGGACGACACGTATTTACAGCGCTGGAACGGCAGTGGCTACGACGATTTCTACGTCAAAGGGGTCAACCTGGGAGTGGGCCTTCCCGGAACCCAGGCGGGAGACCTGGCGGCCACCCGTCAGGACTACGCCCGCTGGTTCCAACAAATGTACGATATGGGCTTTAACAACCTGCGCATATACACCCTGCACTTTCCGCGGTTTTATGAGGAACTGGCTCGTTTCAATGAGCAACATCAGGATCGTCCGCTGTACGTGTTTCACGGCGCCTGGCTCGATGAAGTGGAGGGCGCTCATGACATTTATGAACAAACGGATTTATTTCAGAGAGGCGTGAAAGAAGTGGTGGACGCCGTCCATGGCAACGTGGAAATTGGTCAGCGCCGGGGCAGAGCTTATGGCAAATACACTGCCAACGTGTCCCGCTGGATCGCTGGCTGGATTATCGGGCGCGAAGTATCACCTCAGGAGGTGCTAGAAACCAACGAAAAGCACGCCAACAACACCCGTTATGACGGCAAGAATGTGGCCATCAGCGGCAATCCCACCGAAGTGTGGTGGGCGGAGCAAATGGATTTTTTACTGGAGCACGAACGCAACGTTTATAAAGTGGATCGCCCCATCAGTGTATCCAGCTGGCCCACCTTAGATCCGCTATTTCACCCCACGGAAAACCCTGAAGAAACCGAAGAAGACGTGGCCTCGGTAGATTTTTCGCAGCTGGAAATGAAAAACATGCCCGCGGGTTATTTCGCCAGTTATCATGCTTACCCTTATTATCCCAACTTCATTATTTACGAGCCTTCCTTTTTAACCGCCACAGACAGTCAGGGCCCCAATAATTACGTGGGTTACTTAAAAGCCCTCAAAGCCCATTACAAGGATATGCCTTTGATTATTGGCGAATACGGCACCTCCTCCAGCTGGGGCAATGCTCACTTTAGCCCCAACGGTATTCATCACGGTGGCCTGACAGAACGGGGCCAACAAGAAGGCAATGCCCGCATGACCCGAAACTTACACGAAACGGGCACCGGTGGTGGCATGGTCTTTGCCTGGATCGACGAGTGGTGGAAACGGACCTGGATTGTGGACGAACGCACCCAGCCCCGCGAGCGGTACCGCCTCTGGCACAATCTCACCTCACCGGAGGAAAATTTCGGCCTGATCTCTTATGATCTCGCTTCCCCCAATTACACGCTACTTAAGAGCAGTACCGGGGCCGTTCAAAAGGTAGAAACCTACGTGGACCCCGCATATTTCAGGGCCAGAATCACGCTGAACCAGCCCCTCGGACAGCAAAATTTAACCATTGGCTTTGACACCTACGGGGACGAACTGGGAGAACAAGTCCTGCCCGACGGCACAGAAACCACACGCCGTAACGAATTTGCTTTAAACATCGAAAATGGCACCGATGCAGAACTCCTGGTAACCCAGGCCTATGATTTACACGGTATCTGGCACCGAACCTCAGGCCCCAAGCAACTGTATACCTCCATTGCCACCAAAGGTGCCCCCTGGAATTTACAGCGCTGGCAAAACGGCCAGGTGACCACCAGCCGCGATCGCAGCATGACCTTTCCGGCCACCTCTTTTGACATTGGGGATGTGTCCGTGGCGCGTGGCATAGAGGAAACCAGCAGCCACGACATGGTGTTTATTCAAGATCGCGTGGTGGAAGTGCGCGTTCCCTGGGTCATGCTGCAGTTTACCGATCCCAGCACCCTGTCCGTCATGCACGATAATCGCGACACCCGCGAACGAGAAACCCGCAAAACCGACGGTGTGGCCATGAGCATTGCCTTTGACGGAGAACTTCTCGAAACAGAGCGTCAGGGCTGGAGTTCCTGGAATAAAGTACCGCCGACCACCCCACGCTTTAAAAACGGCATGGACGTGCTCGAAAGCACGCTCAAGTCCTTACCCAATTAGCAAGGACCTGGCAGAACTTAGCCTGTGGGATTACCAGCGGTAAATCGTGCCTACACTGCCACCAAAGCGGTCGGGAAACTGTTGGTCGAAGTTGTAGTTAAGTGCGCCCGTGAGGCCAAAACGCGGATTGAAAAAGTACTGACCGCTCAACAGAGCAAAGGCATTGGTTTGCCCCTGCAACTGAGCTCCTGTGGTTCCTGAACCCACCACAGCGATACGACGACCTACACCGCTGCGCAGCTCCACAAAGTCATCTACGGTATTGTAAAAGTAGCGCGCCCAGAGGGTTAAATTGCCGCCGGGCCCGGCTTCTACCGTGGTGTCGTTGGCCAGAAAAAGCATGGGCTGGGCGCGAAAATACCAGTTGCCCAGATACTTGCCCACGCTGCCCTGAATAAAATGCACCTGATTGGTGGGAAAACTCATGAGGCGGTAAGCCCCGGAGACTTCCCAGGTTTCTGCAAAGGTCTGGTACAGTTCGCCCAGAATGTCAAACTGGGGCAAAATATCCGCATCATACACGGCCTGAGCACGCACGTTGGCATAGGCCCCTGACCAGAGATCGAAATAACTGTCCGCGATCACACCCTGGTCAAACTGGTCAAAACGTTGGGTACTAATACTCTGAAGCGCAATACTGGCACGGTCAAAATTGTACTGGATTCCACCGGTGACCGTATGCCAGGGGGGCTGGGCCTCCACAAAACCCTGAAACTCGTAATTCAACATGGCCTGCCAGGGCAAAGCCCCCGGCAAACGATTCAGGCGCGTGAGCAGCGGGTTGGTCTGGGCCTCGGTGGCTCCTTTTTCACGAGCGATGCTCAAATCTTCGCGGGCCTGGGTAAAACGACGCTGTGTAAAATTGAGCTGAGCTCGCTCCAGATAGGGCAAATAACTATCCGGCTGGGCTTTCTGCCAGCGCTCAAAGACCGCGTTGGCCAGCTGTGGCTGTTCTTGCCAGCGGTAAATTCGCATCAGCCCCGCCCAGGCGTCGCTATACTGGGGCGCTTTTTCCAGCACCGCCAGATAATCTTGCTCAGCAGCCACATAATTATTGAGCCAGCCCTGCACCTGGGCACGACCAAAAAGCACGTCGGCATTGCCTGGAGACATTTCCAGCAGACGATTATAGGTATCCAGGGCTGCTTTATATTGCCCTGAAAACGCCTGGGCCCGTGCCAGACCGTAGAGATTCTCATAGGATACTTCTTGTGCAATGTCAGCCTGAAAATACTCAATGGCCGCAGGATAATCCTGATTTTTCAGGGCTTCCTGCCCGGAGGGTAAATTGCTGGCCATGAGCAGAGGGAGCGCAAATTTAAGCATGGTAAGTTCGCTTTCACAATGTTTTTTATTCAGATTAGCAAAGTTGATCTAAAAAAAGGATTAAACTCCGGGATCCAGAGTGCCAGTGGCCTCTTCTCCCAGCAGGCTTTTGTGAATCAGACGATCCACGCCTTTTTTCACTTCTTCTACTTGTGCTGCCGGAATCGCAAGCTGTTCCGGGGTTTGCATAAGGGCATGCTGTAGCTTTTTGTAAAAGTTCAGATAGCTGTTCTGAGGTTTGCGTTTGAGCAGACGAAACACTTCATACTGCACCAGCGGATCTTCCAGGGTAAAGAAATTGTTTTTGAAGGCATCCAGGGCTCTGAGCGCGTCACTGCGATGCATGGCTTTGACCAGATACAGCCCCGGCGTCTGACGTTCGTTGAGAAACTCAGCTTCCAGCGCTTCATAGAACCAGCCGGGAGTTTTAACATCCAGCTCTCTGGCCAGCGCCATTTTTACATTATCAGGGGTTTTGCTGCTCAGTAAAATTTGCTGCACCAGCTTCCAGGTGTCGCGAATGTCTTTGCGCTTCACCGTTCGCATCCACTGGGCCGCATGCTCCGCAAAATGTTCTGTGCGAGACAGGAACTCAATGGTTTCACGGGATTCCAGATCATAAAGCACCTCCCGGGCCAATTCCGCACGGGGGTGGGTAGACTCAGCCACCTGTAAGAGATCTTCTAAATTATGGGTGGCTTTCAGGGCCTGAGCAGCCTGCAAAGCGATCCACTGAGACGGATCGTGCAGCAATTGCAACAGCAGCTCACGATCTTCGGGAGTGCCCAGATTGGCCAGAGCCTTTACCGCATTGAGTCGAATGACAAAATCATCATGACGGCATTTCTGACGAATCAGATCCAGTAAACCATCGTGACCAATGCGTGCCAGAAATTGCAGGGAAGCGGCCTGCACTTCCCGATCGGCGTCTTCTTGCAAAAATTGCACCGCCAGCGGCAGGGCGTTCCAATCGTTAATTTCTGTCAGGGCTTTCATAATAACGGTTTTTACCCAGTTGGGCTGATGGGTTAGCACAAGAGCTTCCCGCAAATATTCCGGCTGATCTTTTCCCAGAGACACCAGCATGGATACCAGATAGGTCTGACTCCAGGAACGAAAACGGGGCATTTTTTCTAAAATAGGATTGAGATAATTGATTTCTCCATTTTCGGCCAGAGCCCGGGCCGCCATGGTGGCCACCAGCGGCGACTCATCTTCAAGGGCCTGCACCATACGATCCTGATGGTCTTCGGGAGCCAGAATACTCAACGTCAAAATGGCCCGGGCCCGCTGTTCGGCATCGCCTTTGTGCACCCGGCTGAGTAATTTGGGCAAATAAGGATCTGCCAGAGCAGTGGCCCGCCGACGGGTTTCGCCACTGAGTTTTTCGGCATAACGCATCAAATAGTCAATAAAGTACAGTCCTTCGCCATCACCAATACTGGTCTGAATTTCATCGGGCCAGGCTTCTCCGGCCAGTACCCGCATCAAAAGCGGTTTCCAACGGGCCTCCATTTCAGCCCATTTGGCCGCTTTTTTCTGGTTGGCATGGTGCAAACGCAGGGTAATGATCACCAGCAACACCGCCATAATCACAAGAATGCCCACATAGGCGATCAGCGAGATAATCAGCGGGTTGGCAAGTAGTTTGGCCACGAATTCAGAGGTGTTAAAGTCCATAGAACAGTCCTTGGGGTATACTATGATGTACTTTAACCTATTTTGGGGCACATTTCATGTTTTTCGTCATTCTCTTTGCGGTGCTAAACACCATCAATCTGGTGTACCTCTTTTTTCTCAATACCATTTACCTGTTGACCAGTCTGATTTCTTTTGGCGCCCTGAGAAAATATGCCCGACGCTTGAAGTCTGTGAATATCGAGCATTTGCTCAATTCCGCCGGCGCCCCGCCCATTTCTCTGCTGGTACCCTCTTATAACGAAGAAGCCACCTGCGTGGATTCGGTGCGGGCGCTGCTTAATCTGCAATATCCGGAATACGAAATACTGGTGGTCAACGACGGGTCTAAAGACAATACCCTCAAGCGCCTCACCAAAGAGTACCAGCTGGAACCCGTGTCGCGCATGCCCCTGACCAATATTCCCACGGCCCGCGTGAGACGGGTGTATCGCTCAGAGCGCTTCAGCAATCTCTGGGTTATTGATAAAGAAAACGGCGGTAAAGCGGACGCTCTGAATACGGGTCTCAACTTTTCTCATACTCCCTTATTCTGTGCCATTGACGCCGACAGCCTCATTGAGCGAGACGCTCTTTTGCGGGTAGTCCGTCCCTTTCTTGAGAACGCTGACACCATTGCCGCGGGTGGAATTATTCGCATCGCCAACGGTTGTACCGTGGAACGGGGCGTGGTTACCGACGTGCGTCTACCATCATCGATCTGGGCCCGTTTTCAGGTACTGGAATATCTACGTGCTTTTTTAGCAGGCCGCATGGGCTGGAGCGTTCTGGGCGGCACCATTATTATTTCCGGGGCTTTTGGTGTGTTTCGCCGCTCTCTGGTGGCCGCGGCCGGCGGCTACGAAAAAGAGACGGTGGGCGAGGATATGGAACTGATCGTGCGCTTACACCGTTACGCCCGCGAAAAGAAAATGAAGTACGATATTGCCTTTATTCCCGATCCGGTGGCCTGGACAGAGTGTCCTGAAGACCTTAAATTTCTGGCCAACCAGCGTGACCGCTGGCAGCGGGGGCTCATGGAAGCTCTCTTTAAACATCGTATTATGCTCTTTAATCCCGTCTACGGTCGCGTGGGACTTCTGGCTTACCCCTACTACTTCTTTTTTGAAATGATTGGCCCCGTGATTGAGCTACTGGGCTATATTTCGGTGGTAGCTCTGGCGTTAATGGGCAAGCTATCGTTGTCCTTTACCATTGCCTTTTTACTGATTGCCTTTGTGTACGGCAGCATTATTTCAGTGTTTGCGGTGGCCCTGGAAGAACTCACTTTCCGCCGGTATCAACGGATCAGCGATCTTGTACAACTCATGTTCACCGCGGTACTGGAAAATTTTGGGTATCGTCAATTGCTCACCTTCTGGCGTGTCAGAGGAACGCTGCGTCGTCTCACTTCCCGCAAGACCAAATGGGGCAAAATGGAGCGTAAAGGATTTCGCGGCACCGCTAGCTAAGGTTGTGAGCGGCTAGCGAACGGCGACTCAGCGCCTAGCGTAAAAAGCGACGAATCCGAATCATCAGTTCTGAAGGGGAAAAGGGCTTGTAAATATAATCGTCTGCACCCAGATCAAAGCCTTTTTCCAGATCCGTTTCACCCTTCATAGAAGACAAAATCACCACCGGTAACGTGTCATAAATTCGCTGAGAGCGAATGACTTCCAGCACTTCAAAACCGTCCATGCCGGGCATTTTAAGATCCAAAATCACCAGCGACACCGGCTTTTCTTCAAGGGTTTTTAAGACATCTCTGCCATCGGTAAGCTGGGTAATTTCATAGCCTTCCCGCGATAACACAAAGCGCAGCATTTCCTGAATAATGGGATCGTCATCTAACAGCAGAATATGGGGACGCACCGACTTTTTGAGTTCTTCCTTGTCATAGTAAAAAGGCTCATCGGGGGTGTTGCGAGCCTTTTCAAGCTGTCGGTAAGCGTTAAATAAAGCAGACTCAAACCGCACTTCGTCGTGAATGGCGGTCATACCACTGATAAAAATTTGTTGTGATTCGGGATTATCAATAGGAATGGGCAGATTCTGAGGCAATTGCTCATGGCAGCGCTCCATGGCCACCCGTGCACCTTCTAAATTGGTCTGGGGCAGCAAGAGAATGAATTTATCGGGCGCCCAGCGACCAATAATGTCGGTATTCCGCAGACATTCCTGCATAAAACGGGCAAAAGATTTGAGCCACTCCCCCGTCAAATAGGGCCCTTCCTGGGTTTCGATGGCACTGAGCACGGGAATTTCGAGCACGGCCAGGGTCATGGGCCCCTTAATACGCGAAAATAATTCCTTCAAACTGGCAAATTGCTCACGCATGCCCATCAAAGCCGGGAGACGAGTCAAAAAGTCCGTGCTTAATGAGCGGGTATCGCGCCAGCGCTGAAGGAGATTACGTTGAATGACGCCGGGCAAAAAACGATTGAGCCATTTTTTCTCTAAGATATGTCGAATCCTCGCAGGAAGCATATGATCTTTGAGGGTGGCCATATCATCTACCACACCAATGGCCTCCGTGCGCGGAAAATTACTGAGCAATCGTTCTAAAGTCACGCGCGGCTGATCGAGGGTCACAATAATGATATTGGGGTCCTGATAAATTTTGGTCTGTAGCGCGGCACTGAGATTATCGAAAATACGCCATTCGATCCCGGATACATTGGTGTTTTCCTGAATCTTTTGCAGCAATTCCTGATTCTGGGTCACAATAAGTCCCAGTTGCTTGGGCCAGGCCACCGCCAGGGTATCGTCCACACTTTTAAGCAGTTGAGCAGGTGTTAGCTGCTGGGGCTGCTCCAGTACATCAATCAGACTTTGATTCTGATACATTTTGGCGTTGGCCAGCAGGCGCTGCTCAATATTTTTGATTTCACTTTTTTGCGCTTTGGGCGCATTCCAGAGTCGGGGAATCAGGTAGGCCAGTTCCTGCTGAATGGTTTGCAAAAAATCTTCCTGTTTTCCGCGCTGAAACAAACGCCACAGGGCACGATGTAAGTAATCCAGGATCACCGGCATTTCGTGGGGCTTGATTTTATCACCTTCAGGCAAATTCAACGTGGAGAGCATGGGATGCATACGCATATGTTCTAATAAGCTGTTAGCAGCCAGAAAAGCACTGTCGTAGGTCTGGGTTTGATCCAGCAGATTTTGCAAAGCTTCACGATCCAGAAACAAACAGTCCAGATAAGCTTTGTACAGGGTGGGTTCTACAGGCCGGGGCTCAGCAGGAACGGGCATAGGGGTTCTCCAATAACAGGTTCTCCAGGTTTTGTGTGAGACACAATCGCTCTCATTGTAGCGGATTTTGCGCAAGTTTTGGGGAACGGCAGGGTATAATAACCACAAGCATAAAACCATCTTAAGGAGATTCGTATGGCTTCTATTCAAGCAACCGGCGCAGCCACACCCGTTCAGGACGTTACCAAGACAGAAAAAAAGGGGCTGATTGACCGGGTCAAAACCGCAGCCAAAGATCTAAAAAACGCCGCTTTCGGTGAAAAAGGCGGAGAAATTGCCAAAGAGACCCTTAAAGGTGCAGCTCTCGGTGCCGCTGTGGGCACTATTTTTGCTCCTGGAGCAGGTACCTTACTGGGTGCTGCTGCGGGCGCAGCGTATATGGGCGGTAAAGAAGCCGTGGACGCTTCCGCTGAAAAAGAAGTCAATAAAAAAGCTGTGGGACTCGGCATGGGTGCCGGTGTAGGCATGGTTGCTCTTGGACCTCTGGGCGTTCCCCTTGGCATGCTGGTAGGCTCTAAAATTGCCTCTGGCGAAGCTAAAGAAGCCGTGGAAAAAATGGGCAACTTTCTGAAAGACAAATTCACGCAGCTCACCGGCGGAGAATAAGTCTTGCAAAAAAGTATCGTAGAAATCCTGGATGCCTTTCGCAAACGGGAAATAGAACTTGCTGAAGCCAAAGAAGGGCTTCAGCAGCACAAACAGCGGGCCGAAGCCAAAAAGCAAAGTATTGCACGTGCGCAGGTGCCCGCTGCAGATCAGGAGCAGTGGAACGACTTTATTGGCCCTGGACTGGAAGTCTCTTTTCAGGGCATTGTTGGCGCGGCTTCAGAAGGCCTGGTCTACCTGGAAACCCGTGATGACGAAGCCTTTAAAGTGGCGGTGGCTCTCGCGGCTCAGGCTGTGGAAATTATGGAAGTGATTGAACTGCGTCTGGGGCTGGTGTCTAAAATCACCCAGCTCTTCGTAGAAAAAGCGTTGAATCCCCACGAAGACGTGGTGGCCATGGAAAATACGCTCTCAGGAACTGCCGAGTCCAGCCTTTCATTTCTGGACTGATTTTTCAGGTGATGTGTGAACACAAGCTGTCATAAACCTTGTGTTATAATAGCCATCAAGATTTTTTCGTATAAGCAGGTTCAACTCCCATGAAACACTATACATCTCGTTTATCACGTTTTTTCGTGACCGGTATGCTCACCCTTGCTTCCTTTTCCCTCACCTCATGTAGTGATCTGATTGGTAATACGAACTCCAATAACGTTTCTGTCATTGTGAGTCCCACCACCAATGAGCTTTATATTTTCAACCTGTTGAATCATCGGGTGATTGAAAAACTCGAAACCGGCGCGCGCCCTGACGATCTGGCAGTGTCTTCCGACAGTCGCCGTATTCTGGTCAGCAACATTAACGACGGATCTATCTCCGTTTTTGAACGTTTAACCGGTGTAGATTTCGTGGGACGCGGAAAAATAAACGTACAGGGAACCACGCCCCAGGGCGTGGCCTTTAACAACGACGGTCGCCGTGCCTATGTATCTGTGGGAGATACCTCTTCCATTGCGGTTCTGGATACCTCTATTCCCAGCCGCCTGCCCAACCTGGTGCGTTCTATTCGTATTCCTTTTAACAACACCTCCGCCAATCGACCCAGTCCCGCCCAGCTGGCAGTCAGTCCTGACGGCACTCGTCTCTTTGTAGTGGATCGCGCCAACGGTGCGCTGTTGGCTTTCAACCAGAATCAGGTTGACAACTTTGCTATTGGTGAAGTATTCCGCCCGGACCCCAATGCCCGTGTGGAATTTAGAGATGTGTTCGTGGATCGTAGCGGTCGCGTGTATTTGATTGATTCTGCCAATGATCAGCTTCTGGTGTTTAACGGCGGTAATATTCAACAGCCCGTGGCTCAGGTGACTTTAAAGGACGCCAACTTCCCCGTGGTTACCCCTGAAAACATTGCCATTAACAGCAGTGGCACCCGCCTGTATATCACGGGCAGTGCCGCCAACGTAGTGTCGGTGATTAATCAGCCCTCTCAGCTGTCTGGCAACCTGCAAATTCAACAGGCCGGTGGAAATATCCCCATTAATACCGACGCTTCCCGTCCGGCCACGTCACCCGTGGGCATAGATATTACTTCTAACGACGGTCAGATTTACGTTACCAACGGTGGCGGCGGCTTTAATATTTCTCTTTTAGAATCTCAGGGACAACAGGTACGTCCCGTGCGCAATATTGGAACCGCTGCTTCAGCGGCCAATGCGCCACCGCTGGGTCGCATGAAAATTGTGACCTTTAACAGCCTCACCGGACAGTCCGTGCCCCGCATTCAGTCAGAGGACGCCTCGGATGCTTCTGCAGACACCCCTGCATCTGAACTGAGCCGTTTACCTTTTTGACAATACCCAACCTTTTAACGCTTCTACGCATCCTGCTCATTATTCCGTTCTGTTATTTTGTAACCGCCGGAATTCAGTGGGATGCTCTGGCTTTGGTCATTTTTGTGGTCGCCGCTTTTACGGACTGGTTTGACGGATTTTACGCCCGGCGCTTTAAACAATTCTCCGATGCAGGAAAATTATTAGATCCCCTGGCAGACAAACTCCTGGTAGCCACCGCCCTCATTGCCTTTGTGGCAGACCCCACCATTCGCTTGCCGGTCTGGGGCGTGGTGATCGTACTGGGCCGGGAGTTTTTGATCACGGGATTTCGCGGCATGCTGGCCGCTCAACAGGTGGTGCTGGCTGCCGATCAGTTAGGTAAAGCAAAAGCAGCCAGTCAAATGGTGGCCATTATCATTTTGCTGGTGGCAAGAGATCCCGGCGGCGTGGAACGTACCCCTTTTGTCAATATTGGTCTGGCGGCCTTTTATGTGTCCGTGCTGCTGGCATTGCTTTCAGGAGCCAGCTATCTCTGGACCTATCGCAAGTATCTGGTAGAGGCTTTTAAGGCAAACTCTGCCCACTAGAAACGACCCGCTGAAAAAATTTCCATCTTTTTTTCTGTATTTACTTGCCGCCACGAGCCAGGCTTTGTATACTGAAATTGTTCTTGAGAGGACCGGTAGTTCAATTGGTTAGAGCACCTGCCTGTCACGCAGGAAGTTGCGGGTTCGAGTCCCGTCCGGTCCGCTGATCCCCTTTTAGAACGTCCCAAGCACCTGTAGCTATAAGCCACCAGATGCTGCATCACCTGAAGCTCAGGTGGCGGAATTGGTAGACGCAGGGGACTTAAAATCCCCCGAACTTATACTTCGTGCGGGTTCGATTCCCGCCCTGAGCACTTTTCAAACCCCCTTAACCTTACAAACACATATAAACAAAGGCTTTCAGCCTGTTTTTACCCTTCAAACATTTTCTTCACTTAATAATTTCTTAATTAATCCTAAAATATCTCTTGACTTTATCAAAATAAAAGCTTATACTTGAAAGTAACGGTTAAGTATACATATGAAGCACTTGTTTCATAAGTTAAGTAAGTTTCAATTTTAAAACACTCCCAAGGAGATTCACTGTATGAATAAGAACGTACGTCGCGCGGCATCAGCCCTTGCTCTTTCCACCCTGGCAATCAGCATGGCTTCTTGTCGTCAAGCCCCCCAGGTAGCCCCTGGATTTAATCCTGGTGTTCGCCAGCAAAACACTCAATTCGGTCGTCAGTCAACGGGCAACGCCGCCATGCAAGCCGTAGACAGAGCTGCTGCTCAGGGTCTGGCTGCTGTTCCTGGCGAATTTAACGTTATCCTCAGACCTGGTGTAGGTGCTCAGTCACTTTCTGCCATGGGTAACTTTGAAGTTAAAAATATTGCTCCTAACATCGCTTCTGTAAAAGTAAGAGGTGTAAGCGCTCAATCAGCTCAACAAGATCAACAAACGCTGCAACAGCTGCAAAACAACCCTAACATTCTGGTTGCTGAGCCTAACTTCATCGTAAAACTTGATCTTCCTCAAGTTTCTGCACCTAATGTAGAAAACCGCCTTCCTGCCGCTCCCAACGACGCTCTGTTCGCCAAGCAGTGGCACCATAAAACCATTGGTAGTGTACCTGCCTGGGCCAAGCAAAAAGGTTCAAAAAACATTCTCGTATCTATCGTAGATACCGGTATGGACTGCGGACACCCTGATTTAGAAGCTAACGTTGATAGATCTAAAACCTTCAGCGCTTACAATGATGACGGTTGTGAAGATTTACAGGGTCACGGAACTCACGTAGGTGGTACCGTAGGTGCCGTAACCGATAACACCATTGGTGTTGCTGGTGTTGCTCCTGATATCACTCTGATGTCTGCCAAAGTTCTGAGTAATAGTGGTAGTGGTTCTTATAACTCTGTAGCAGCCGGTATTGTTGCTTCTGCAGACGCTGGTGCTCAAATCATCAGCATGAGCCTGGGTGGTCCTTCTAACTCAAGAGTTATCACCGAAGCTATCAACTACGCTATGAAGAAAGGCGCTCTGCTCGTTGCTGCTTCTGGTAACGGTGGTAACGCAAGACCTAGCTACCCTGCCGCTATTCCCGGTGTATTCACCGTAGGTGCTACCGATATCAATAACAATATCGCTCGCTTCTCTCAGTACGGTCCTCACCTGGACATTTCTGCTCCTGGTGTAAACATAATGGCTACATTCCCTCGTAACCGTTCCGGTATGCCTGGAACCAACTACGGCGCTATCAGCGGCACCTCCATGGCTACCCCTGTAGTTTCCGCAGTAGCTGCTCTGGTCATGAGCCAGAATCCTGGAATCAAAGCTGATGATGTGAAGAAAATCCTTCAGGCCTCAGCAGTAGATGCTGGTCCTGCCGGTAGAGATGACAAGTTTGGCGCGGGTATTGTAAATGCCCAGGCTGCTCTTGATGCTTCACCAGCCGGTGTAGCTGCGCAACGCGTACGTCGCTTCCGCTAAGTAATACTTAACCCTTTGAGCCTCACTTCTTTTGAAGTGGGGCTTTTTTCGTGGACAGTGTGGTGCTTTGAAATGTGCGTTAGTGGGTCGTGTTAGTTGGTATTATAGACAAGTGAAAAATATCATTGTATTGCTGTTCTTTTTTATGGTGGCCTGCGCACCTACCGCCAGAGACGTGAGTCGTGAAGTGGGGCGTGGCCGTCTGGATGAAGCCGTGACTCTGTTTCTGGAAATTATCAATGAGAATCACGAACTTACCCCGCGGCAGCTCACCCAGCTTTTACAGGCCATGGCTGCCAGTCGGCAATTTGGATTAGACGAAGCAGACCGCATTTTGAACGGCTTAAAACCCGAAGCCAAACGTACCGTCATTCGCTGGTATATTCAGGTGTACTTAGAAACCGCTGAGCAACAGCTACAGGCGGAGAACTTTGATCTGGCCCGGGCCATCTGGAAGCGGCATCAGCAAATTCGTCAGCGCAGCTTTCCCGATTTTGAAGAAGCCACTCCCGTGATGGGGATTATTGACCTGCGGGAAACTGAGTACCTGATTGCCAATAATAAAAACAGTGAAGCCAAAAAAATGTATGCCCAGGCCCGACGACGCCTCACGCAGAGCAAGCCTTTTGATCGGGTACAACAATACGCGTTTACCCGTCTGGTGGACGATGTATCCCGCAAAATTCGCCAGTTGAAATAGCCACAAAGGGGACTGCAAACGGTACAATGGGAAAAAACCTCAGGAGCCCAAACGGAATGTATATCGCCGATTGCCATGCAGACACCCTTTCCCGCCTGTTGGTGTGTGAGGACGATGCCATGAGCCTCTGCTTACCTCAGCCAAAACATCACGCGGATTTGCCCCGTATGCAACAGGCCAACGTGCGCCTGCAGGTGTTTTCGATTTTTACCATGCCTTACGAAGCGGGGCATTATGGGGCGGTACGCTCTTTACAAATGATGCAAATTTACCGCAATGATGTGAACCACCGCGAGGATTTGACCTTAGTAGAGCGTCCACAGGATCTGGAAGGCTTTGAAACGGGTAAAAAGACCCTTTACGGTATTTTTTCTATGGAAGGCGCCTCGCCACTATGTGGGGATCTAAAAATGCTGGAGGTATTTTACCGTCAGGGATTGAGAGCCATCGGGCTAACCTGGAACCACCGCAACGAGCTGGCGGACGGTCTCGGTGTGGAATCCAATTACGGTTTGACGAAATTTGGCCGTCAGGTGATTGAACGGATGAACCAACTGGGCATGGTGGTGGATCTGGCCCATATTAATGAAGCGGGCTTCTGGGAAGCCATGGAACTGTCCACGGATCCCGTGATTGTGTCTCACGCCAATGCAAAAGCACTCTGCGGTCACCGCCGCAATATGAACGACGCACAACTGGACGCCATCAAAGCCAAAAACGGTTTTGTGGGCATGTGTTTTGCTCCCTCGTTTTTACAGCCCAATCCCGATGATGCCACCCTGGAAGACATTATTCGTCATATTGACTATATCTGTGAACGCATCGGCCCGGATCACGTGGGGTTCGGCTCCGATTATGACGGCATTGAATCTACTCCGAAAGGACTTGAAGACGTGAGCTGCTTCCCTCGCATTTTGGAACGTCTTGAAGCACTGGGGTACAGCACCGAAGACCGTCAAAAAATTGCCCACGGAAACGTCCTGCGGGTTTACCGACAGGTGCTCAAAGAATAAGTGCAAGGCACGACAAAGGAAAAAACATGAACGATACAGAAAATTCTACCGAAAAACCCATTCTACAGCGGGCTTTAAAATTCAGAGCCTGGGATCCCGAAGCCCGGGAAATGGTAGATGAATGGGTAATTTCTCAGGATTACAACTACGCTGTACCCGATGAGCCGACTGCTGGTGCCAGCGAGGCCAGTG
>CAYFGW010000110.1:0-15498 GCA_964342365.1 uncultured Candidatus Sericytochromatia bacterium
CCCGCTGAACTGGATTATTTGCCCTTTTCTACGGGGGATTTTATGGTGGGATTACAGGCTCCGCTCAAAAAGGGGAATTCCTGGCCAGGGCGCCAATTTGTGGGGGGGACGGAGACCCTTCACATTGCGGACTTTGAAACCGTTAACGTGCCCGCCGGGACGTTTCAGGCACTGCGTCTGGAGCATCGCATTCAGTATGACGACGGTCGTCAGGACGTTTTGCGCTACTGGTATGCTCCGGGCGTGGGGCTGGTGAAAATGTATGAAGAAGTCAGTCTGCGCTTACAAGACTGGGTCAAATTTCAATCTACCGGCGAACTCACCGCATTTAGCGGTTGATACCCCATCTGTACGGTCACTGCGCTATACTGTGGGGCATGATAGCGCAAAACGGAGAACCTCATGGACATCGCCATTAACCTTGATATTGATCCCCACAACGACACCTACATTCCCGATAATCATCGCTGGGTGGCTTTTTTAGAAAGCATTGGACAAAACCTCCACTGTGAGGAGGAGGCCGAAGTATGCCTGACCTTTACTGATGATGCCATGATCAAAAAGTTAAACACCGAATATCGAGAAATTGAGCGTCCCACAGACGTTTTGTCCTTTCCCCAGGATATGGAAAATAATATTCTGGGAGACATTATTGTCTCCGTAGAAAAAGCCAGTGTACAGGCCCTGGAAAAGGGGCACGATCTCGAGCAGGAGCTGGCCTTACTGGTGGCTCACGGGTTTCTTCATCTGTTAGGGTATGATCATGCGGAGCCAGAAGAAGAAAAACGCATGTTTGCTTTGCAAGATCGGCTTTTGCAGCATTACTACGCTGACTGTTTTGGAAAGGAACTCACATGATCCAAGAACGTATTGAACAAAAGGTGAACAATGCCCTGGCACCGGAAGTGCTGGAAGTTACTAACGAAAGCAACCGGCACAACGTGGCTCCCGGTTCAGAAACTCACTTTAAACTGGTGGTTGTCAGTCCGCAATTTGCGGACAAAAGCCGTATGCAGCGCCACCGTCAACTCAATGAACTTCTGGCAGAGGAACTGGCCGCGGGCGTTCATGCTTTATCTTTAAAACTGTATACGCCGTCAGAATGGGGCACGCGCAGCGAAACCGTACCCAAGTCACCGCCCTGTATGGGGGGATCCAAGACCAACTCCAGTATCAGCATTCAACCGGCAGCCCCCCATACGGATCATTAGCCTTCGCTTTCGGGCAAAAGCAGTGCTAAGGCAGGAGAAATAGTGGTCAGGCAGAAGGACAGAAGTACCATTTGTAAAGACCACTGGGCTGCATAGGCACGACCCACCAGATCCGGAGCAATGGATGACACAATATATGTCACGCTAAACATGGTGCCCAGAATCATGCCCACCTTGCCCGGATCCATACCTTTTTGCGCCTGAAGCAGCGTAATCAGGGGCGATACGCTCAGGAACATGGCGATACCGGCCACAAAGAGAATCGCAGGCAGTACCGCAGGGTTGGTAATCATCATGGCGATACCGGAGCTTAAAGGCAATAACACCGCTGCTAAGATAATAAAGATTTTGGTTTTATTAAATTTTTGTAGCAAATAGCCTGTGACCACAGAGCCCACAATACCGCCCATATTCATCCAGGTCATAAGCTGCATGGTTTGCCCCTTGGCCAGTCCCATCACGTCCTGATAGTAAACGGGAAGCCAGTAATTCATCACCAGATACAGGGCCAGAGGGCCTGTGAAAGACAGGGAAATAATCCAGGTGACGGGCAGTTTCATGGTGCCACCATAAGCTTTGAGGGTGGACCACAAACTTGGGCCGTCTTTAGCGGGCTGCTGACCGGGCAAATTGCCCAACATAAAAAGCAGCACCATAAACACCGCGCTGATTGCGGAGTAGGAGGCCAGGGTCCACTGCCAGCCGATGGCGTCTCTGAGGGGCAGGGTCAATTGTAAGGCCAGAACCACGCCCACGGTGACCGCCACGCCGTTAAGTGCGTTAACCATAGGCCGTTCCCCGGGCTCAAATACCTGAAGCGTAACGGCTCCCATGAGTGTTACCCAGATGGCCCCTCCCACACCAAAGAGAAACCGCATGGCCACCCAGGCGCTATAAGAAGGCAAGAAGGGGACAATAGCTCCCAGCACGATCAGAAAAGCACCCAGTCGCATACTTTTGGTGAGGCCCCAGCGTCCCGCCAGAATTCCTGCCAGAATAGGAAAAAAGCTCTTGGCCAGTGAAACAATCGACACCAGCCATGCGCCTTCGGTTTTATCGATGGCAAAGGCGGTTTGCAGCTCTTGTAAAATGGGTACCACGCCCATCCAGCTCATGCCAAAGCTCACGTACATGCCAAATAAAATGGTGCCAATCAGCCACTTTTTGTGGCGTTCGTAAAAAGTGGGGACTGCGGCCACGGGGGCTTGCGAAGCGGAAGTGGACATGAATGAAATCTCCTCGGGTGGGTTTACCTGTTATCTTATTCAGCATAACTTACATGGCACTTACAGCAAAGTTAAATAAACCCAAAGAAAAATTTAAGAATTTGCAAAAATAGCTGGTGTTTTTGGCTTTTTCCCCCTATACTTAAGATATCCACATATCATCGTAGAGGGCCTATATGTTACCAAGACTTGTATTTACCGCCGTTGCCGCCAGCCTTCTGGCCGTAAGTTGTCAATCCCCCCGCTCACCGGTAGGGCCCAATGCCCGTGTGGTAGCTCCTCGTTTTACCCCTCAGCGTACAAATCTGCGTCGTTTTGATGCCTCTATTGAAGCGGCTCGCAGTGGTTTTGAAGCCTTTAAAGTCATTAAAACCTCTCAGGGTCAAACCTGGCCACGTATGGAACTCTTACGGACTCAGGGGTTGCCCACGACCCGTATGCCTGAGCGGGGCCGCCAGCAGGCCCCGGACGTGGTGAGCTGTTTTGGCACAGACCGTCCTCCTTCTACCGATGTATGTCTTCACGATGCCGGTATGCCCGACACCCTGAAACACAAAACGCCCGTGCTTCTGGTGCACGGAGCCAATATGAACGCCACCAGTAACTGGGCCAAGCCACCCTTTACCCGCCAGAGTACCGGCCTGATGCAGTATTTACGCCAGCAAGGCTATCACGTGTTTGCGGTCTCTTTTGCAGACAAGCACGACGATAATTTTGTGTGGGTCAATCAAATACATAACGCCATTGCTCGCATTAAGCAAATTACAAAAGCAGAAAAAGTAGACGCCATTGCCCACAGCAAAGGCGGCTTTGCGCTGCGCATGTACACTTCAGATATTATGGGCCCGGGCATGCAACGTCCTTACAAAAAGTCTGTACGTAAAGCTCTCTTTATTGGCACGCCTCATCGGGGCCTTGATTACACCTTCCGTAATTCCGTAGTGCACTGGGCCCTGCTGCCCGCTGGAGATGATCCTGTGAAGTACGCGCCCGTGGTGTGGAGTAAGGCACTGCTCTTTGGCTCCTGGAAAGACACCCGCGAAGAGAGCTTTGAAGGCCCTCACTTTAAAGGACAGGCGCAAATGCTGGCCCGTTGGGACAAAACTTACCCTATCAATCCCAGCAACCCCGATTGGTACACCACCTATAACGGTGGACAGGGTTTTGTGAGCAAAAGCCCCGGCATTGATAAAATTATTCGCAGCAGCGGCGATATTGTGAGTAAACTCAAACAATCTCCTGTGAATGCCGACATTCAGGTGGGTGTACTGGCAGGAAAACGGGCCAATATGGAAGGCCTTTTAAACGAATCCAGCGGCCCCAGTGACGGGATTGTATTTGTAAAAAGTGCCGGTGCCCATCAGGATTTAACCGCTGGCGGGGCTCGTCTACTGGATAGCAAAGTGTTAAACTTACATCATCTGGGCCTGGTGGCGGAACCCGAAGCCTTACAATGGGTGGATACACAACTGCGTCGCTAGCTCAGGAAAACAGATTTCAGGAGCTTAACACATGTCTATTCATCACCAGTCGTTGGACCTTTTTGAAGCGGCTAAAAAATGGGGCGACCGCGCGCGCTTTTACCTTCCCAATGCCGATACCTATGATGTGGTGCTCTGGCAGGATTACGCCAGAGACACAGAGCAGCTGGCGGACTTTTTAACGCAACAGGTGGCCGTGGGTGACAAGGTAGCCATGCTGGGGCAGACCAGTTATGAGTGGATTGTGGCTTATTGTGCCATTCAAACGGTCAGAGGCGTGGTGGTACCTATTTACCCTGCCAGTAAAGGGGATTTAATTGCTTACTTCCTGGAGCACTCTGAGGCCAATACCCTGTGCTGTGATCGCGCCTTTTTAGAGACCCTCAAATCTGTGGACCTGGCGGGTGTCAAACAAATCATCGTGCTGGATTCTGATGACTTACCTGATTTCAAAGTGCCTCTGATTAGCTACGCTGAGGCCATGAAGCAAGCGGTCTCTGGCGAAGGGAAAGCCCGCTTAAAAGACGCCCAGAGCGAAGATATTGCCACCATGATTTATACTTCGGGCACCACGGGCTTACCCAAAGGCGTGATGCTGAGTCACGCCAATTTAGCCGCCAGTTCCAATGATTGGATCAGTTTGAACGGTCCACATATTCCCGATCATGCGGTGGATTTACACTGGCTGCCCCTGTCCCATGCTTTTGGGATTGGTGCGGTGATGCTGGGGAATAAAATGGGCTGGCAATCGTATTTTGCTCACCCCAAAGAAGTGATGAATAAATTTGAAGCGGTAAAACCCCATACGTTTTTATCGGTTCCCGCCTACTGGGAAAAGCTCTATCTCAAAATTCAGGCTGCGGGTGGAGATAAAGCCGCTTTTGAACAGGTGACCGGCGGACGTTTGACCTTTGGTTTATCCGGAGGCGCGGGCCTGAAAAAAGAAATCAAAGAGGGCTTCTATGCGTTAGGCCTCCTGCTCATTGAAGGCTATGGCTTAACGGAGTGCTCTCCCACTCTCACCATGAATCGCTACGATCGCTTTAACTTTGACTCGGTGGGTGTGCCTTACCCCAGCGTGGACATCAAGCTGGCTGAAGATGGAGAAATTCTGGCCAAAGGCCCCAATGTGTTTGTGGGCTATTATAAAAATGAGGCGGCCACCCGTGACACCTTTGACGAAGACGGTTGGTTTAAAACCGGCGACGTGGGCCGCTGGACTGAGGACGGCTTTTTGCAAATCATTGACCGCAAAAAAGAAATTCTGGTGACCAGTGGTGGCAAAAACGTGCCCCCCCAAAATATTGAGCGTCGTTTTCAGGACAATCCTTACATTCAGCACTTAATTGTATATGGAGACGGCAAAAAATATTTGACCGCCATGGCGACTCTGGAAGAAGCCGCGGTGCGTAAAGCCCTTGATGACAGTGATACTCCCTGGGAGGAACTGCTTAAAACGGAGGCCTTACAACAGCTGGTAGACGCCCAAATTCAGCAGGTGAACGGTGAGCTGGCCTCCTTTGAAACCATCAAAAAGGTGTGGATTAACCCCCGTGAGCTGAGTATTGAGGACGATTTGCTGACATCTTCTTTAAAACCCCGCCGCAAAGCGATTTATGCCCGTTACGAACAGCCCCTTGAAGCCCTTTACGCTTAAGTTGCTCGAAAACGCTCCGGGAGCCCTGTTTGTGGCTCCCGGGGGGTATGGTAAAACCTGGCATATTCAACACGTCCTTCAGCAGTTCACCGAAGAAAAACCAGAGCAAAAAAAGCTGTATCTGCCGGCTCTTGAGCGAATAGATGACCTTTCGCCTTTTTTACAAACCTTGAATTTGCCCACTGACATCCGCGAAGACGTGTCTCAGAATTTGCTTCTGGTGGCAGAAGACGTGGACCAGTGCGATAAATCTGTTCAATCCTTCTACGCTGACTTGCTTCAACGTTTGTTACAAAGCGTGTCACAAGGTGGTCTGCGTCTGGTGTTTTCCATGGCCCGCTGGTGTTTCTCAGAATCCCTGAGAGCCGATGCCGTCGCCGCAGGTTTTTTACAGTTCCGTAGGGAGCAATTGAACTGGAGTCTCAAAGACGCCGTGCATTACTGGCAAACCCAGGGTGTAAGTTGGAGCGAAGACGCGGCGGTTTACCATGAGCAATGTCAGGGGTGGCCGCTGGCCATGGTGCTGTATTTGCGTCAGCTCACGGGGCAAACCACCCCAAAGCAAAGAGAACAGTGGCTTATACAGCGTTTGCAGCGGGTGGGTACTCTGGAACACGCGGCGGATGTTTCCACAGATTATCTGCGTGAGCTCTGGCACCGTGCTTTTGAACACAAGGCCAGTTACTGGTTAAATCTGGCCCTGAAGACCTCGAATATGAACGAAAAGTCGGCCTTTTTGCAGCGTTCTGCGGCACTGGATGCGCAGCCCGGTCATCAGTTGGCGGTCCTGACCCGGCTGGCTCATCAGTATGCTTTGATTGATCAATGGGATCAGGTGGACCAAACTCTTACCCTGGCTGCACAACATTTAGATAGTGATCAGGTCTTCGCTACAGATCGCGCCGCGTATTTTTACCTGCACGCCAATCGCTCTCGGATTCAGGGCCGTTATCAGGATGCTCATGCCTCGCTTGATCAGCTGACCCATGCCCCGGACTTTCAGGTGCGTGCGCTGCTGTTAAGGGGGCTCACGTATTATCAGCAGGGGGACTATGTAAGGCCCCGTGTGCTTTATCAACAGGCGCTGGTTCTGGCGCTCAAAGATCAGCATCAGGCGCTCGTGCTGGATATTTACAGTCGGCTGCATTTTTTAAATGCCCTGCAAGAGCACGGACCAGAGGATCATTTGCCTTCACAAGCAGAGGTGATTACTCAGACCCGCAACTTGCCTCTGGTGCGTCAGCCCATGATCTATCTAAATCTGATCTTTGCGCAGCTGTTGGGGGAGCAAATCGACGTGGAAACGGCACAGGGTCTGTTGCAGCAGACCCGTCGGATCGCTCAGGAACTGGACTGGAAAGCGCTGTTGCCGCTGACCTGGGATGTGGAAGCCCGGCTTTTACGCTTTTTAAAAGTCCATGATCGGGCTCTCAAAAAACATGAGCAGGCTCTGGAACATCTGGAAACGGGCAGTTTTGCCTGGCTTTACGGACGTTTGAATCAGGCGTTGACCCTTTTGCGTCAGCCAGAGCCTGAGGCGGCTTATGCAGTGCTCCAGGAAGTGGCGCAACTGGCCGATGCCCAGGGATCCCGTGGACTCGCCCACGAAGCTCGTGCGTTGTTGCCTCTGCCGCGCACCGCTCAGCCCGCCGTGGCAACGCCTCTGGAAGTCCCCGTGGATTTACGTATTCAAACCTTTGGTGAATTTCAGGTGTTTCTTAAAGGAGAACCTGTGAGCCACTGGCCTCGTAAAAAGGCCCGTCATCTTCTGCTGTATTTATTGATCAATCCCCATCAGGTGCACCGGGAAAGCCTGGCGGATTGGCTAACACAAAAAGATAATCTGGATCAGGCCATTCGCAGTCTGGATGTGCATATTCACGCCCTGAGAAAAGTGCTTGAGCCCGGAAGGAAAGGTAAGCAGGCCTCAGCATATATTCAGTATCAGGACGCCTGTTACCGTTTCAACTGGCACAGTAACTACCGCTGGGATGCCCGCACCTTTGATCAGGGGTATCAATACTGGTTGAGTACCAAAGACAAAGACCCCGCGGATTTAGAAGCCAGCGTGGCCAAGACGCTGTCTTTGTATCAGGGACCTTTTTTGCCCGCGCTGGATTTTGCAGATCTTTGGCAAGCAGAGCGTGAGCACTATCATCAGCAGGGCCGGACACTGACCCTGTGGCATGCGGAATACTGGCAGAAGCAAGATGCCTGGGACAGAGCTAGCGAAATTTTGCTGCGCTGGCTGGTGATTGATCCTGTGTGTGAGGCCAGCTTTGCCCAGTTGTTTGACATTGCCATTGCCCGGCAAAATGTGTCACAACTGGCCCACTGGGGAGAACAAATGGAACTGGCTTTTTCTGAAGCGGGTCTTCCTACACCCGTGGTGTTAAAGCAACAGTACACCAGTGGGTTTCAGCGCCTTTCTAGACGTTAAAAATAAGTCGTGCTATGATCAACTCATCAAATGAGCACGGGGTGATTATGGGTTTTTGGCACACAAAATATGTAATGGGTCTCATGGGAACACTGCTGGTGAGCACCGGGGCAGCGGCTCAGCAGGCAGCCCTTTCTGAATCCTGCAAAAAAGGCGATACGCTTCTGGGGAAAGGCGAGTACGAAACCGCGCTGACGGCCTATCAAGCGTGCCTCAAGCAGCATCCGGAACACGTAAACGGTTATTTTAATCGTGCTGGAGCTTATACGGGGCTTAAAAAGTATGCCGAAGCCATTCAGGATTATTCTGAGGTGCTAAAACGCCTGCCGTTGGACAGCGAAAGCTATTTTAACCGGGGCACCCTGTATAGCCAGCTTAAGCAATGGGACAAGGCTCTGGAAGATTTCAAGCTGGCCGTGGAATTAAAGCCTGATGACACTCGTTTTCGCAAGGCGTTGAGCTATGCCTATGCCCAAAAGTCTGATCCTGCTGCGGCCCTGAAAAACCTGAATGCCATGATTAAAAAGAGCCCGGACAACGCCCTTTATTTACAACGGGGCAAATTGCACAGTCAACTGGGGCATTTTGCCCCGGCCATTGCGGACTTTACTCACGTGATTCAAAAATCGCCTCAGGGGGTAGAAGGCTGGTATCAGCGGGGGCTGGTGTTTTTTAAGCAACGTCAGCATCCCCGGGCCATTTACGATTTTACCCGGGTGATTAAAATCAATCCCAAAATGGCCAGTGCCTGGTACAACCGCGGATTGGCGTATCAGGTGAAAAATCAGTGTCCTCAGGCCAACCGAGACTTTAAAACGGCCTGTCGGCTAGGCGACAAAGTAGCCTGCCGCAAGACGTGTAAAAAATGACGGAGTCTCTTGAAAATACCAAAAAAAAGCTGGATAAAACCCTCAAAGAAGCCCAGCGTTTACACAATACGGGAGACTTATCGGGAGCCCTTAAGGCTTATCGTAAGGCCCAAAAGTGGATCCGTGATAAAAAAGTCTATGATGAGGTGACCACCCAGATCAACGAACTCCATGATATGGTGGCTTTTGTTCAAGAAAGTGACGATCAAAGCGAAGAAAAACTCTCTGATAAAGTCACCGATTGGGTCAAAGCCAATACCCTGCTGCTTTTCGGTGTCAGTATTACCCTGACAGCTCTGGTGCTCCTGGCCGTGCTGGTGCCCATGGTGTTGCGTTCTGCGCGGACGGTGTCCGCCCAGCCTAGCCCGAGTCCTACCGTAGAAATTGCCGAAGATCGCTACGAGCGGGGAGACAATTACCAGGTGCAGGCAGAACTTAAAGGTAACGGTAGCGGAGGGGGTGGGGGCAAGCCCAAGAAGAAAAAACCTTCTGTGGTGACGCTAACGATTCCCGAAGTGCTTTATGACCCCTTTCCTTCTAAGTATGTGATTACCCAAAATGCACCGGTATATCTTGAAATCCCGTCCGAGGAAAAAATTGAGCCCGATCAAAAAGTGGCCCGCAATTCGCTGGTGGTGCTCACCGACAAAACGCCCGACGATAGCTGGTTGCATATCGAAGGGGCCGGTGAAGGCAAATATTGGATTTCAGCCGCGCATTTGAGTGATTTTAAATACAAAACGCCTGAAGAAATTGATGCGGAGATCAAGGCCGAGATGGGTGGCAAATACTGGGAGTTAGAGGTAAAAGGGAGCAATGCCCCTTTTCAATACTTTTTAAAAGTGAATGCCCCCACCGCCCGGGAGGCTCATGAAAGTACGGTTAAAGCCTATACTACCTATGCCAATCGGCAAATGCTCAAGTCTTTAAACGCTCTTTCTCACCAAAAAACCGACAGTATTCGTCTGGAACCTTCGGGTGCTCCAGCGGAGGCGTCCCAAACGGTGAACGTTGCGATTCAGGTGTACGCTACCAAAGGGGGTATAGAATCGCAGCTGGGCACAAAAACCTTTACCCTGTCAAAAGACGACCAGAAACGCTATACCACCTATCAAATTCTCGAAGGTTTTTAAAACCTTATTAATTTTGTGTTTAAACACACAGGGGTTCCGGGTATATAGCATATAGGTGATATGGGTCTTTCTACCTTCGCCCACCAAAGCGTTACGATTGAGGAGAACATTTTATGAGTTTTATGTCATTTGAATATGCCAGACAGGCGGCGGATGCGGCCATCCAGTTTCACACAAATCAGGGCCAGAATATCAAGTCCGTGAATGACAGTGTAAAAACCGTGGGTACCGCCAACGCCAAGCGCAAAGACGATCTCATGCGCCAGAAAATCGAGGCGGAATACACTGCCCGTAGTGCGGAAATTAAGGCCGAAAAAGCCGAAGCGCTCATGAAACTGGCTGAAGAACGCAAAGAAAACGCGCAAAAAGCCGCTTTTATTGTGGGCATTGGTACTTTTGCGGGTGGCATGTTAGATGGCATTATGGACATGGCCAAGGGCGACGAAAATGAAATGCCTGAATTTGATCAGGTGAGCCAAATGAGTGATGCGCAAATTATGCAAAATGCGACCTCCTTCAAGATAGCTGCGGGTACTGGCAATAGTGAAGTAGGCGCCATTGCTGCTTACAATCCCGACCAGGGAAATTTCTCTCTGGTCAAAGTAAATACCACCACCGGGCGCGTGGATGGATTTGTTAACCTTTCACAAACTCAAATGGCCGAAGAACTTCTTGCAGCTACCAACGGCTCTGACGATCCCAGCGCCAGAGCTATCAATTCGTTTTTGACCGCGGGTCCACCCCCTGCCTTTAAAGCAGAAGCTTTTAAAGAGGGGACCAGCGGTGAGTTAGACACCAATCTGGAAAACGCTCTGTTTGCGGACAACGGTTTTTTTGCTAAAGGATCCCGCGTGGGCATCAATGGAGACGACAGTGGTGAAAATATGGTGGGTAGACTACTGGCCAATCCCAGATCTCTCAACAGTTCTTATACCGATAGTGCCAAGGGCATTATGAATTTACTGGAAAACGATCGCATTCGTCAGGGAATGTCTATGACTGAAGATGCCGTAGACAATAGCCGAAAAATCATGAAAGACGAAAAAGCCCTCGGTGGCGGCCTTGGCAAAGCCGGTGAAGGCTTCAACAAACTTCTTTTCAAACCCCTGGGTACTTCACTCAATCAATTTATGAAAATGGCTCAGGTGGCTAAACAGTACGAGGAAGAATACAACGAAAAAATGGCGGAGTACAATGCAGCTAAAAAGCAGGCTGCCGCCGCTCGCGAAAAATTGCAAAAACTGGAAGGTCTGCTGGCCGCAGGCTCTAGTTCCTAATATGATTAACAGATTTAACCGTAAACTTTAAGTCCAAAGTGGAGGAGTTCTTATGAACATCAGAATGTATACCGCAGCCCGTGAAGCAACGACCCGGGCTCGTAATGTTGCCAGTGCGATTCAGCAGGTGACCCGTCAGGTGAATGATGACAACAAAGACATCATGGACAAGGTAGACAAAAATACCCAGGTTCGCGCCAAGCGTAAGGCGCAACTGGAGTTGGCTGCTGCTGCCAGTGCCAAGAAACTGGCTGAAAAACAGGCCAGTATTGCAAAGCTCAAAGGCGCTGTGGCCCAGATTCAAACCCTTGTAGCTACAGGCTTAGCCATTGCGGGAAAATTTGTAAAAGACAAAGAAGACAACCGTGAGGCGGGAGAGGTTTCTGGTGAAGGAGCTGGTGGAGATGGACAAGAGTCCGAACCCAGAACCGTTGCAAATTCCTCTGCTACAGACGTGGAAACAGAAACAAGAACCAATCCCACAGAACGTGCTAGAGAATCTAATTCTCCATCGGAAACTGCAACTGAGGATAATGATAACGATAACGAAACAGATCCTCTACAAGGGGGTGACCAAAACCGGGAAGCGAACGCAGAAGCACTGTCTCAAAATCGGAACTCGCAAGAGACCGGTGGTCCTAACGCTACAGGACAAGATCCTGACACAGAATCGACGGATACAAATAATACAGAGAACACAGGCGAAGTTGCTTCAGAGCCTGAAGAAACACAGAATCGTTCAGATGAGAGAAATGCCTTAAGAAGCACCGAAACCCCCCGTACAACAGAAACTGGAACAGAGGATACCCCTCAAATTTCGGGTGACAGAGCACAAAATCCTAATTCGGTGTCCGATTCAGGCGCTACTGAAAATTTTGAACGACAAGACGCCACTGCACCTAATCAGACTGGCAATACCGCCGACACAGATACCGAAACACAGACTGAAGGAACTGACACCATCAGTAGAATTCAGGGCGGCATAAGCAAAGGGCTCAGAGCCATTGGTATTGGAGTAGACGAAGATTCATCAGGCAAGAATAGCGTCAAAATTGGAGATTCTACATTAGACGCTGGAGATGGTTTTGCTGGAGCCATTGCGGCTGCCATTGCCACAATTGTAGAGCAACTTCGAAAAGCCGCTGGTTTTGAGGTCAGCGGAGGTCGATTTGGTGATATTGGCAAGAAATTAGGTAATCTCAATGACCTGTTGTCTACGGGATCCTTTACAGATGACGAAGGTAATGTCCAGGAGGCCAACGGTGTTGGCAAAGCGCTGGGCGCAGCTCTCAATGTTGTGACCATTCCTGGAAAAGCGATTGGCGCTGGCCTGGCGGCGGTTTCAGAGAAAACCACCGGTGAGACTTCAGAAGCAGGAGATAATAACTCTGCCCAACTGGTTAATCAGGTTTTACAAGATGGTGGCTTTGCGGAAGAAGGAGCCACCTCTGAGGCTTCTGTGAGGTCTGCCCTGGCAAACGATATTCGAGCACAGGATGCGGCGCAAGAAGGGGGGGCAACCCTGACCGACGAACAGGTCAATGCTAAGGTGGAGGCCGCTATTTCTGAAATTGGCACACAATTGTCTGCCCAAGAGACGACTACTGCGCAACAGGGTGATGCTTCACAAGAAATTCCTGCTTCCGATAATTCAGAGGGTACGGGGGGTACGCCACCGACGGTTGTAGAAGGCACTGAGGGAGTAGACAATACTGCTGCTCTTGCCAGCGGTTCTGACAATAACGCTCTGGCAGCCGTGAATAGTTTGGCTGCAAAAGGTATTGGTACAACGACCAATGGTATAAATCTGTTAGCAGGGGCCACTGAGGGTGAGGATGGAAGCGCCGTCTTAAAAGACGGGCGTACTGTCACTCTGAATGATGATGGCGATCTTGTGATTGCGGGTTCTGCTAATCAGGGTGGCTCCCTTACCATTGCTGCTGAGACACTCAGCGCAATAAACAACGGGGACTTAAATAATCAATCCGTTCGTTTAGGCAGTGCTGTCACAGCGGGTCTGAACCTATCTCAGGGCGGAGCAGATCTCACCTTACGTACCAATACAGGGGCTACCGATGAAAGCGGTGCGCAGAATCTAAATAATACCGTTCAATTGAGCGTTGCTGCCCCGGGAAGTACTGAGGGCCGTTCTGTTGCAGGAACGACGACCACCTCTGATGGACTAAATGTCTTAACCAATCAGGCTACTCTGGATGCTGCCAGAGGAACCCTTGGAACCGATACGCTTAACGCTCTGGGCGTTAATTCTGATCAAGGTGGTGTGGCCATTTTCCGTGTGGCTTCTCAGGGGCTAAGTACTCAGGGAGCAACACAGAATACGACAACCAACGAACAAGGTGAAACCGTTAATGATGGAAGCATTTCGTTTCAGGGAGGAGTTACCCTGGATGCAGGAGCGGTTCAGTCATTACAAACGGGAACAAGAAGTGCTGCATTTACCGGCCAGAATAATACGCTAGCTTCCGTAGGCGCTCTGGCCCGCGTCACCGATGGAGCAACTAATAGCGCACAATCGGATACGTCCTTTACCATTAACCGTAGCGGAAGTATAGCTACTTCTGCAAATAGTGAAGAGGGCAGATTAACATTTACAGATGTTCAACAAATTAATGCAGGTACGGCCCGAGGGAATACCATTGCCGGTAACCTGAGAAATCAAACCGTAAATGCCCAGAATTCTGGGAGTGTTGATGCTGTTTTTGCCGCTCTCAACGCAGCAGGAAATGGTCAGGATGCAAACGGTAATGATATAACAACTCCGGAAAATATTATTTCTCGGCAGTCTCAAACTGGTACTGTTACTCAATCTCAAAGGCTGCTCGCTGAACTAAACCCTCTCAACGCTTTTAGAAACCTGGGCTCAGGTGGGGGAACCACAAATTCTTCTGAGGCATTGAGAGATGCCTCTGTGAACAGTTTAATCGCACGTGAGAGAAGTGCTGGAAATCTGTCTACAGACTTAACGGGCGACGCCGGTCGACAAGCGTTGCAAAATCAGTTGATCAATAGCTTTGGGTTGTCTGGAGATGAAGCAAGACGAGCGGTGCGTGTAGACTCCAGAACAGGTGAAGTTTCTCTTAACGACAGACGATTAAGAAGAGCTGTTGGCGATAACATTAGTATTTCTCGTCAAGAGGGACAGGATGGGAGCGTTATCTTCACTTCTAGTAATGGTGGAGAAAACCTTGGACAGCTGACAGTGGCTCAGGATGGAACCGTGAGTTCAGAAGCTCTGGGCGAAAACCTGAACAGCTCCTCTTTTACGGCAGCTAATAATCGATTAGGTAGTGCGCGTAGTGCAGAAGCCGTATCTATACTCAACGGAACAAATCGCCGTGATGGTCTTGACCTCGGTCGAGCCGGTGCTGCCCTGGGTGATAATGCTCTTAATTTCGATGCCAACGGAAACCTGGCCAGTATTAACTTCAGAGGCTCTAATTTAAGTGTGGAGCAGTTTTCTGAGATCGTTGCGTCAGACTTCAATTCCAATCTAAGTGCCGGCGATGTCAGGGACAGAATCAATGCGGCTGTACAAACTGCGGCAAGCCGCACGCGGAGTGAAGAACAGCGCGGTGGTGCTTCGGCCCAGGCTTCTGCAACCTTGAATTCTCTGAGAAGCTCTATTTTAAGAGGAACTGGTGCAGAAGCTGATATATCTGAAACCGTCAATGCAGACGGCAGTATTAACCTTTCGGTCAATGGAGAAGGTGGTCCCCAAAATTTCACGATTACTGCAGACGGTAATGTAGTTAGCGCCAGTACAGGAGAAACAGAAGGTCCACAAGGTGGAGGTACTTCTCAGGTTAATCCGCAGCAAGACGCATCAGGAGCGCTGCTTTCTGCTGCCATAGGCTCTGGTAATGATGCAGGAATTACGGAGGCTCAAAATCTTTTTAATGGCCAGCAGCAACAAATTGCTGATCTCGAAGCGCAAATTAATAAATCCCTGAAAGGCGGAGGCTTTTTTGACCGGTTATTTAGTGGTGAAGCGCCTATTGGTGCCTTTTTTGGCGCTAGCGTAGAAGATATTGACATTAGATTCGATGAGAACGGAAATATTACCGGCGCGGCAGCCAGACTGAGTGATGGATCCAGTTTGCAAGCGGGTATTAATACCAAACTGGTTAAGTTGCTCGGCGAGCACTGTACCATCCCCGTCACCTATGCCGGTGGTGCGCGCTCA
>CAYFGW010000111.1:0-15498 GCA_964342365.1 uncultured Candidatus Sericytochromatia bacterium
GCATTCGCGTGCTTCGATCGCCCGTTGCAGTGACGGCATATCGGGATTCTCTTTTTGTTGTTTTTTAAGTTCCCGAATTTCTGAGGCGTAGTTTTCGTCCACCACCAGCGCGTAGAAGTCCTTGCTCTGCGTTTCTTGCCAGCGGGCCTTTTCCCAACGATAAAGGGTGGGCCAGTAACTCCACTGGGCGTGAGCAAGAGTTGCTATATCCAGACCACAAGCGTCCGGTGCATAAGCTGCCACGTGGTAAGTGTCTCCAAAACGGTAGAGCCTGACAAATTGATACAGGGTTTGCAAGCGGTAGCTCTTGTTATCGGACATCAAAAAATAGGTGGCGGTGTGATACGAAGAGGCACCGGTGTTTCCCTGAAGAATCACGTCATCCCTGCCGTCGCCGTTGAGATCCGCAATATGCTGTACACGATACATATCGTTATGGAAGCTATCTTCGCCGCTGAATGTGAGGGGCTTGCCTGAAGGTGATGAGACATAAGGCTGCTGTGCCAGGGTGCCGGGCTGATGGCGTTTGGGCAGAGTGAGCACGTGCTCATTGACGCGGTAGCGCTGGGACTCGGGGTTTACGGTAGGCAATACCTGCGGAGTACCCAGATTAAATGTGATCAATTGAAGCGCGGCTAAAAAGGCAGAATACATAAAAATCCCCAATAAAAAAGGCAGCCATCGCTGCCTTTTCTTTTAATAAAACTTAAACGTGCTGAGACACCATATCTTGAATACGGTTTTTGGGCACAGCGCCCACCAGTTGGTCAGCGACCTGTCCTGATTTGAACAGCAGCAGCGATGGAATACCGCTGATGTGGTAGTTGGTACCGGTCTCAGGATTGTCGTCCGTATTCAGCTTGACGACTTTGAGCTTGCCTTCATACTCTTTTGACAATTCTTCTACCACCGGGGCAATCAGGCGGCAGGGGCCGCACCAGGGCGCCCAGAAATCTACCAGCACGGGCTGGTCTGCTTCCAGGACTTCAGTTTTAAAATTCTGGTCTGTTACTTCTTGTAAGGCCATCATTTTTCTCCTCGTTCAATTTTTGCTGGAATTATAGCACAGAGCAAGCGTGGGAATGGCGCAAGAGAAATCGCTCAATTTTTTCACAGGCCATGGGCAGGCCGTTTTCGGCCTTTAAGCGTTTTTGAATCGTCTGGGCCTGCAGACGATAGCGCGGTTGATTCAGCAATTGACGCAGCAGAGGCAACGCCCGTTCACAGGTATAGCGCGAACGCAAGAGGGTGAGAGAGGTTCCCAGGCGTTCTAAGCGCATGGCGTTATCGGGCTGATCGTGACTATAGGGAACAATCAGAGTGGGAACACCTGCTCGTAAAGCCTGGGCACAGGTGCCAACCCCCCCCTGATGTACCACGCAGGCGGCTCGGGGAAAAAGCTGTGAAAAGGGAGCATAATCCGTTACAAAAATATTCTCTTGAGCAGAGACTTCCAGGGTATTGTCTCCCACCAGCAAGACCGCACGCCGCCGAAGCGTCTCCGCGAGTTTTAAGCTCTCTTTGTAAAAATCACCGGGAGCGTGCACGGCGGCCGAACCCAGGGTGAAAACGAGAGGAGGTTCTCCCTTTGTCAGAAACTCCCGCAGCCCCGGGGCCAGGGGCGCGTCTTCAGAGGGACGTGTTTCAGGGGCATGTGTTGCAGCGGAACGGGCATCATAAAATAAGGGGCCCGTTTGCAGGGTGTTGCCGGGCCAGTCCCGCTGGGGAGCGCCCAGCACTTCAGAAAACAGCGCCAGGTTAAAAAAAGGGGAAAATTTGCCTTCAGCAATGGGATTGGGCCGGATTGGCAGGGCCAGTTCTTTACGCAGCTGGTGCCACTCTTTGCTCCAGGAAGCACTGACGGTTTTTCCGGCCTGAATCAAAAAGCGCTGCAGGGCGTTGGTTAAAACGGGCAGGCGGGGCCACTCGGAAGCCAGAGGCAAAAGGGACACATCCTCTGAAGAGAAAAAAGAAACGGGAGAAAGGGCGCAAAAAAACCAGGGTAATTTTTTTTGGTCGGCCACAATCTGAGCGCTGTACATAATTTCTGTGGCCCCGATAATGTCCACATCCTCTGCGGCAGCCAGTACGTCAGCATGCGCTTCACGAATATGCCGAAAGACAATATCTTTGATGAGATATTCTGAGCCCCTTTTTAAGTCCATGATGCGGGCCAACTGGGCTTTGTCGTCAAGATTGACAAAGGAGCGGACCGGGGCAAAATCCAGCCCCAGCCCGCGCACGGTGTCTGCATAACGATCCAGGGTGGCAATCCGCACGGTGTGCCCTCTGGCCTGAAGCCCTCTGCCCAGAGCCAGAATGGGGTGCAAATCTCCCAGCGAACCGATGGTGGTGAGTAAAATGCGATAGGACTTCAAAACAGTCCCGTTACTTTGCCGGTGTCGGTGTCCACATCAATGCGGCGATAGGCCGGATCTGATGCGGTTCCCGGCATGAGCTTAATGTCTCCGGCCACAGGCACAATAAAGCCCGCTCCCTGATACACCAGCAGATCTCGAATGTGCAGGGTCCAGCCTTCCGGGCGGCCCTTTAGAGCCGGTTGGTCGGACAGACTCAGATGGGTCTTGGCCATACAGCAAGCGTAGTCTTTGTAGCGTTCGTGGGTGGAGAACGCTTGAAGTTTAACGGCCGCCGCCTCGCTGTACTGCACGTCGGTCGCTCCGTAAACCGTTTTGGCAATGCGCTCGATTTTTTTTGGTAGGGGCAGCGTATCGGGGTACAGAAACTGAAAATTTCCGGGGCTTTCACAGGCTGCGATCACCGCTTCAGCCAGCTCTACGGCGCCTTTTCCCCCCTGTTCCCAGTGGCGAGATACCGCAAACCGCACGTTCATGCGTTCCGCCAGCTCTTTAACGAGTGCTACTTCTTCGGGGGTGTCTGTGACGAAATGATTCAGGCACACCACGGGAGTAACTCCGCTGCGCTGCACAATCTCGATGTGGGCTTGCAGGTTGGCCAGGCCCTCTTTGACCAGTTCCGGTGCCGGTGAGGTGTAGGCCGCAGGCAGCGACTGCCCCGGTTTGACCGCTGGCCCCCCGCCGTGAGACTTGAGAGCGCGTAGGGTGGCCACAATCACCGCGCAGTCGGGCTTTAATTCACTAAAGCGACATTTTAAATTCCAGAACTTTTCAAAGCCAATATCTGCACCAAAACCACTTTCGGTGACGTGGTAATCCGCCAGTTTGAGCCCCAGACGATCCGCTAAAATAGAGGACTGGCCGATGGCGATATTGGCAAAGGGCCCCGCGTGCACAAACACGGGCTGGCCTTCGAGGGTTTGCATGAGGTTTGGGTTCAGAGCTCTCAGCATCAGGGCTGTCATGGCACCATCCACTTCCAGATCGGCGGTGGTCACAGGCTGCCCCTGTCGATCGTAGGCCAGAATCACTTCCCCGATGCGGGTACGCAGGTCTTTGAGGTCCCGCGCGATGGATAAAATAGCCATGAGTTCTGAAGAGACCGCAATCTGAAAATGACTTTCGTGGGTCAGTCCGTCCATTTTGCCGCCCAATCCCATGACCGTATGCCGAAGCGCCTGTGCACAAAAGTCCATGACCCAGCCCGTGGCCAGCTGATGGGGATCAATATTCAGCCGCTTGAGTCTTTTTTTGTCAAGAATAGCATCGTTGTAATTGGCTTCGTGCTGCATGCGACTGGTGAGGGCCACCATGCCGAGATTATGAGCGTTTACAATGGCATCAATATCTCCGGTGAGTCCCAGCGAAAATTCACTGAGAGGCACACACTGGGCGTATCCGCCCCCGGCCGCAGAACCCTTAATATTAAAGGTAGGGCCCATGGAGGGTTGGCGGATCGCTCCCGTCACTTTTTTCTGGAGCTGCCCCAGGCCCTGAATCAGTCCGATGGTGGTGGTGGATTTACCTTCCCCCAGAGGCGTGGGCGTGAGGGCGGTAACGTCAATGTATTTGCCCTGAGGTGCGTTTGCGGTGCGGGCCAGGACTTTGGCTGCGTCTACCTTTCCCAGATAATGGCCGTAGGGCAAAACTTCTTCGGTTTTCAGCCCCAGCTTTTGGGCCAGTGCTTGTACAGTGAGCATGTTTTCTTCTGCGTTTTCCGCAATTTGCCAGTCTGCAAGTTGATCAGTCATGGTCTAAGACCTCATCTTTGATTTTTTTAGGTTGTGCGAGAAAATTGGTGTCGGAACTTTGCATAAATGCTTCAGGGGTAAGGCTGGTGCGCTGGCCTTCAAAGGGCAAGGCGAAAAGCTCATGGTGATACCGGTCAAAAATGTCCCACAGGGCCTTTCTCTCAGCGGGGGTTCGGCTTTCAAAAATAAAGCGGGTGTTCTGTCGGGTTAAGAGTTCATGGGCCCCTTCAAGGACGTCCAGTTCAAAGCCCTCCGTATCAATTTTGACCAGATCGGGCCAGAGCTGATGTTTTTGAGAAAACGTGTCCAGAGATATGACCTCTACGGTGGCGGTTTCCCAGTGTTCAGGCAGATTGTCTGTGTCTGTGAAGCCACCATTCCAGGTTTCTCTGGGATCGTATGTGAGCACCAGCGTGTCCTGTCGGGGGCCTACCCCCTGTTTTTGCAAAGTGGGCCAGCACCTGTTGGCCTGCATGAGAGCACGAAAGTAATCATGACAGGTGGGGTTGGGTTCAAAGGCCACCGTTTGTACTCCAGCTTTTTGTAGCAGCAGGCTGTGGGTGCCATAATTGGCGCCCACATCGAAAAATAAGCGGGGGCGTGCTTTGCGCAATAAATACGCGTAGGTGGCTTTGACTTCCGTGTCGTGACCGTTCATAGAAAGTGCCGTGTCGAAATCCAGCCACAGGGTTGAGGGGTTCAGCGGAATGGTATAAACGCTGTCCTCAAAAGAAACCTCCCACCCGCTGTGGAACTTGAGCGGCGGATGCGCACGAAATAATTTGGAAAAAGCGGCGTGAAAAAGGCGTTGCTGGTGACGGGGCAGGTTCTCATGAAATCTGTTAAAGCTTTTCAGGCCGCCGGGGAATTTCAGAGCATAATAGAGCATCTGCTGCGCCCGGGCGAGGGTGGTGGGGTGTTTGGCAAGGGTCAAAAGGGTATTTTTTAAAGCAGCGGTAAACATGCCCTCATTTTGCCATATTTGTGCGATGATAAAACCATGCATGAAAAAAATGCCCTCACATTCTGGAAATTCTGGTGGAACGGCTACCTCACGGGTCAGCATTATCTGGCCCCTGAAGTGTTGCAGCATATGACCCGTCAACTTAGACAGTCTCCTTATTTGCAGCAGAATGTGCTCAATCAGCGCTTTTCTACCACCGAAGGGTTTTCACTACTGCTCAAATCCCCGCAGCATCTGCCAGCAAATTTTGACTATGTGAAGCCTTTTTTTGAGGCCTTTGATACAGCTCCCTTTAATTATTTTTATATGAACGTTTTACAGCTAAATCAGTCCGCCCACGTGGACCGCCATGTGGATCACAGCATTCGGGGGTATGACCCGGATTTACCGCTGCCCGGAGAAGTGCTGCTGGTATATTTACAGGCAGAGGGGCTCAAGGGGGGCGATCTGCTATTGTACCGGGGAGACAGATTGCAGCAGCGCATTGTGCCGAAAACCGGTGACTGGGTGCGTTTTAAAGGTCACAAAAAACACGCGATTACCGCATTGGAGTCCAGTGTGAAGCCCCGCCTCAGTCTGGTGTGTGAACTCTATACCTTATCCGCTGCGCAACGGGCCCTGTTGCCGAATTTTGTGCTTAAGAGTACGGCGGGCTTTGACACCTTTTTGCAGCAAGCGCTGCCAGATTGACTCGCCAACGCGGTATAATGAGAGACAAGCGCAACACAAAGGAGGATCCTGAGGATGAGTCATTATCAGGATCAGGAGCATCAAATTCCCTGTATTATTGAGAACGGCATTGTCTATGGTGTCAAAGATATTTTTCGCATTGTGAGAGATATGGGCCACGTCAAATATGCCGAAATTATTAAAGAAGACGTTCAATCCGAGGGGGAAGGCTATATTATGAGCGTGGTGGCCAACCAGCAAAGCGCCACCGTTATTGCCAATCAGCGGCTCTATCTTAACGTATGCGGCTTTGAATATCTACGCATTGCCACCCTCGAAGATGGTCAGGTGCACTTTGATTTGGTGCATCCTTATCGTACACTGAGATTGACTCCCACACCGGACAGCAACGCTGAAGAAAACGGTGAGCCACGGGAGCAGCGTTATGAAGCTTATGATGAGTTTGAGCAGGGCGATTTTGCTGAAATTCACCTGGACGATGACGACGATATCATAGATGGAGAATAAAGTGAAAACCTTAACAAAAAGTATTCTGGCCATGACTTTACTGACTGTGGCAGCTCCCGCTTATGCTGTGGACGCTGACGTGCAGCAAATGACGGACGAAGTGCGCGTTTTCTTTACGCCTCCCATGGGCATGAGCCAGCAGGAGTATTTTGATTTACAGCACGCCCATGGTTTGAGCTTGTCCTATCGTTCACAGGAAGCCTATGATTTATTAGAGCCGCTGCTGTCTAAATACCCTGAGGCTTATCCTTTGCACCATTTACACGGTGTGCTGCTCTTAGATCTCGGGCAAAGCGAAGATGCACTCAGAGCCATGGATAATTTTTTGGCCACCAAACGCTCGCAGCAGTTGACCCACGATCAGCTTTTTCAGATTCACCGTATCAGGGCCCGTGCCTACGCCATGGAAGGGTCGCTGGATATGGCGCTCAAAGTGGCCGATACCCAGTTCCCCGACGTGAAATTACTCAGCCCCCATCTGCGGGAACCCTTCTATTTGAGTCGCGTGGATATTTATACTCTGGCGGATCGTCCCTTTGAAGCCTATACCACGCTGCAAGAGAGTATTGGCTCAGGGCTTCAGTCCGCCCGCAGTCGTTCAGAACTGAACACTCTGGCGGTGGATCTGGCAGAAAAACTGTATTTGAGTGGCCTGAATGAAGTGGAAAAAGGCCAGTATTATCAGGCTGTAGAGCACTTTGCCGCTGCATACCGTTTGCACCCGGAAGAAACCAAGTATGCCAGAAATCTGGGGCTTGCTCAGCAGCGCTTTATGCGCCGTTACCAACGTCGCTTTGCGCAGAGCCGCAATGTGCTGCTCAATGCGGTGAGTAATATGCGTAACGCGCTCAATAATGAAGACTACAATTTGCTTTACCGGGAATATTTGCGTATGAAAACCAATCCCGACGTGGCGTATTTGATTCGCTACAAGGAGTATATGCCCATCAGTTTACGTGATGGTATTGAAAGCATTGAAGATACCTTGAGAATGCAGGGCCTTAAAGTTGATGAAGCCGCATAATTTTTCTGCCGGGCCAGCGGCCCTTCCTGCGCTGGCACTGGAGCGGGCGCAGGCGGAGTTTTTGTCTTTAAATGACTCAGGGCTTTCTGTGTTGGAAATTTCCCATCGTTCTCAGGCTTTTGTAGATATTTTGCAACAAACAGAAGCTCGCCTTCGGGATCTGCTGGCCGTTCCTGAAGGCTATCATATCCTGTTTTTACAGGGCGGTGCTTCACTTCAGTTTGCCATGCTGCCCATGAACTTCTTGCATCAAAAGGCGGGCTACGTGGACTGTGGTTCCTGGGCCAAAAAAGCGCTTGCAGAGGCTCGTATTCAGGGCAATGCTGAGGTGTTATGGAGTGATAGCGAAGCGGGATATCGGCGCATGCCAACTGCTGAGGAGTGGTCACAGTGGCAGTCTCAATCCCTGGACTATATCCATATCACGTCCAATGAAACCATTCAGGGAGTCGCTTTACAACAAGATCTGCCCCGGGGAAAAGTACCCGTGTTTTGTGATATGTCTTCAGACATTCTCAGTCGTCCGGTGGATGTGTCACAATACGACGTCATTTACGCCGGGGCCCAGAAGAACATGGGGCCAGCGGGCGTCACGGTGGTTATAATCAAAGACGAGCTGTTGAAAACTGCCCGTGAAAAGCTACCTACCATGCTAGACTATCGCACCCACGTGTCCAAAAATTCTGCCTATAATACGCCGCCGGTATTTGCTATTTATATGCTCAATCAGGTCACCCAATGGCTACAGGAACAGGGCGGTTTAAACGCCATGTATCGGCATAACCAGCAGCAGGCCAGCGCCGTCTACAATGTGCTGGATCAATATCCCGACTTTTATCGGGGACACGCCACACCGGAATACCGTTCTCTCATGAATATTACCTTCACCCTGCCTACCCATGAGCTGGAAGCCCAGTTTCTGGCGGCGGCAGAAGCCGAAGGACTACTGTCTTTGAAGGGACACCGTTCTGTGGGGGGTATTCGTGCCTCGATCTACAACGCCTGTCCTCAGGAGTCTGTGCAGGCGCTGGTGGAGTTCTTGCAGCGCTTTTACCGGTCTGTACATGCGCGTTTGCCTGCATAATAAAACCCGGATTGGCACTTACTTAAAGCAGCAGGCCCACCTCAATCTCTACAAAATAGGCGATCTGGATCCTTTTTTCTGGCCCCAGACCCAGTGGTTTGGCTGGCAAAAAGAAGCCCTGGAGGCCGTGGCGCTGCTCTACACAGGAGATCAAATACCGGTGCTTTTGCTCATGGAGAACCACGCCGCTGCCGGTGAACTCCTGGCCAGTCTTGCTCCCCTTTTACCTGCTCGCTTTTATGCCCATTTACGCCCGCAAATGGAGCATCACCTGAAGGGGTATCGGGCCATTGGAGGAGATACCTACCTGAGAATGGTGCAACCTGACACGGTTACATCTGGGAAGGGGCAGAAGGTTGCGAGCAACCCGGGGGGCGCTGAGTATTTTACGCGGGTACTTGCTCCTGCGGACGTCTCTGAAATACGAGCGTTTTACGCAGAGCACTATCCGCAAAACTGGTTTAACCCCCATATGCTAAATACAAATAACTACGTGGGGCTTTACGGGAATCACACGGAAAGCGTAGATACTCAACTATTGGCTGTGGCCGGGGTGCACGTGTTTTCAGAGGCCGAATCTTTGGCGGCGCTGGGCAATATTGCGGTTCACACCCATTTCCGAGGGCGGGGGCTGGGGACGCGCGTCACCGGTGCGCTCTGTGAGCGTCTCCGCCAACAGTTTGGTATTCAGACCCTGGGGCTGAATGTGAATCAGTGCAATACAAAAGCCCAACGCTGCTATGAGAAGTTGGGCTTTGAAAAAAAGGCCATTTATCAGGAATGGACTTTTGAAAAGTAAGAGGGTTTAGTGTCCTTCGCCTTTGGTTTTTACAAAGTAAGACAATTTGCGATAGCCAAGGGTCATAACCAGTAGCAGCATGAAAATAGTAAAGGCAACGATGATTGTGCTTTCAGGAGTTCCCATAAAATGATTCTTTCTGTATAGCGTGATGGGTTTCATTGTATCATTCTTTAGTGTCAAGAGAAGAGAAGAAAAGGTGATTTTTAATGTCAGAGACCGAGAGCTGGTTACTGCAAAGCATGGACGAAAAACTGGAGAAAATGCGAGAGCAAGCGCTCACCGTTATGGAGCGTGCCCACCAATTGGAACTGGCCCAGGGCCAGGGAGAAAGTCGTTTTCAAACGGCCCTGCAAGAACATCAGCTTGCTCTCAAGGAATTAGAACAAAGTCTTCAGTATTTGTCTCATAAAACCCAGTTACAGCTCAAAGATTCCGAAAACAAAGTAGAGCACTTTATGCAAACCACAGAAAATAAGGTGCAGGATATTCACCACGCCACTCGCGAAGAACTGAGTGCGCTGGCACGCCGGGTGGAAATTTTAGAAAAACTTTTGTTTTAAGGCCTCTATCCTACTGACGTTTGGGGCAAGCTCTTGTATAATTGAGTCTGTGATTGCGGAAGTAGCTCAGTGGTAGAGTCTCTGCTTGCCAAGCAGAATGTCGCGAGTTCGAATCTCGTCTTCCGCTCTTTTTTGCGCCTGTATTTCACCTGAGGCATGAGCCTTTGGCATAAACAGTGCGTTATTTTTTTGTCATTTATTGCTTTTGTGTTTATCTCAGGCGTAACATGCGACGTTCATGTTTGGTGGATGTTAAATGAGCCGTAAATTCGCCATTTTTCTTGATTTAAGAGCATTTTTGGCTCTATAATGGAACAGACTCATCAGCCAAAGGGTCGTTAGTGAAAGGATGTTTTATGCCAGAGTTTTTATGGGCTTTGTTGCTCGTATTCCTCGTCCTCTACGTTTTTAGAGATACTTCCATGATCGGCCAATTGTTCAAACGCATCAAGTAAATCCAAATTTTTTAGCCACGCTCTTGTGGTATCACCGTCGGGCACCTGTTCATGGCTTGCCCCTGAGTAAGCAGATTGCGCTCGCACCTTTTCTAATTCCACGCCAGGGCTTTTTTGTCCACACACCCATATCACCGGCTTTTTTAAGTGCCTGGCCAAAGCATATAAGCTCCCCGTTATCTTCCCTTCCAGAGAACTCGCATCTACACAACCCTCCCCAATCACCATGCCGTCACAGTTTTTGAGGGTGTTGGTAAGGTCTAAGTGTGCAATGCACCACCGGGCGCCTCCTTGCCAGTGCACCTTGTAAAGGGCTGCCAATCCCAGTCCCAGGCCGCCAGCGGCCCCACCGTGCTTTTGTTGTAATAAAGTCCTGAACGTTGTGGTGTTCCAGCGTTCAAATTGTTGGCTCAGGTGCTCTTCCTGATGCTGAATCTCCGCTAAATTTGCCCCCTTCTGAGGACCATAAACCCTTAATCCTCCGCGCTCCCCCAGCAGGGGATTGTCCACGTCCGCAATACAGGTGACTTCGGGTAGAGACACCGCATATTTTTGAAGTTCCCGTTGTAGCACCTCAACGGCTCCCATGCCCCCGTCCATGATAGCGGAAGAACCGAGGCCCAGATAAATATGTTTCACATTCCGTCTGGCCAGATGGGCCAGCAGCATGCCAACTCCCGCACTGGTGTAGGTGAGCGGGCGTAAGGGACGTTCCCGGACGGTGGCATGACCACAAATCAGCGCAGTTTCTACCCAGGCATTGTTATGGGCGTCCAGGCCCCAGCGGGCCGTGATAGAGCGGCCGTCGGCACTTATGACAGGCGTGCTTTGCCAGCGAAGGGAGCACGTGGCGTTAACGGTGTCCAGGAAGCCCTCTCCCCCGTCAGACACGGGCAAACACAAGGTCTCTATCTCTGATAAACCTTCGGCTAACGCGGCATTTACTTCTCGGGCGCTCAGACAATTTTTGAATTTGTCGCAGGCCAGCAGCAGGCGCATTTAGCCCAGTTCCCAGTGAATATGCTGATTCATACGGGTCAGGATCCCGGTCACTTGCTCTTTATAGGGGGCCTGAGCCATTAAATACCCCGCACTTTCTCCCACCCCTTCTCGTCGGGTGAGCCGCTGGCCTATTTTTTTGGTGATTTTTACGGTACCCAGAGCTTTCGCTTCCTTCACGCCCGCAATTCCTTTGAGATCTCCTTCTCCCGGATGCATCATGCGCACGCCCGCAAAGCACGCGGGGGTAACATCCAGAGCGTCTTGTGTATTCAAGCAGCACTGTAAATACAGTTGCCAGGCGTCCAGGGCATAGGCTGTGGAGATCAGGTCCATAATAAAGCCACCGGGAGGACGATGGGCCACTTCTCCGAACATCAATCCCCGGCGGGTATCAAACACCTCCAGGTGGGTCATGCCAGAGGTAATGCCAAAGGCTTTAATCACCTGACGGTTAAGAACTTCAATACGCTGCAGGATCTCTGATTCAAAGCCTGCGGGCACCACATTTTCCCATTTGGGTTCGGTGTAGTCGGTGATATTAGTGAGGACAATATGGCCGTTGCTCACAAAACTTTCTACCGAAAATTCTTTGCCTGCAATAAAACGTTCCGCCATCCAGCCCGGTTGCAGGGCCTGATCCAGGGTTGCTTTGTTTTCGGCGATCACCAGTCCACGACTACCGGAGCCCACGGCGGTTTTGACCACACAGGGGAAAGACCAGTCCACGGGCAAGGGATCACCGGGAATAATAAAGTCGGCACAGGGAATCTGATGGGCTCGCGCTCGTTGTTTCATACGCCCCTTATGGGTCAGATCCAGGGCCCGTTCCACGCTGTGCGGGCGTTTTAAAAAGTGGGCTTCCAGCCGGGCTGCCAGCATCACCGCACCCTCTCCCAGAGGGATCACCGCATCAATATGGGGCATGGCTCTTTCAATCACCGGAATCAGGGCGTCCAGATCGGGCTGTTTAAAGCTGTGCTGTAGGCGTCCTTTTTCATAAGAGCCGGGCTCCCGTTTTAGAGGCTGTTCATGCACAATAAAATAAGCGTGTTGTAAGGCTTCAGCAGCGGCGGTGGCGGCTCCCCGTCGTTGGCCTACAAAGAGAATGTGTTTCAATGAAGAAGTATTCAATGAATTCAATGGAGGGCCTGCTGAATTTGTGAAATAAGGGTGCGCAGGGGAAAGGGTTTGATAATATATCCGCTAATGCCCAACTCGCGGGCCGCCTCTATTTTTTCCCGTTCGCTTTCGCCCGTCATTAGAATGACGGGAATCTCCTGTGTTTCCGGATGCTTTCTCAGGGTAGTTAGCACTTCATAGCCTCCCATGGTAGGCATATTAATGTTGAGTAAAATCAAATCATAAGTATCTTTCAGTGCGGCTTCAATACCCTCTTCCCCGTTATAGCAGCCGGTGACCGGGTAGCCCAGTTCGTGAATAATATCTGTGACCAGGTGTTGAATGCTCTTATCATCATCAATAAGCAGAATGCGTTCGCTGTGACGATAGTTAACCTCATCACCGCTGAGGGTTTCGGTGGGGGTGATGGGGGTGTCTTTAAAGAGAGATATGCCGAAAAATTGATTGAGTTTTTCCTGAAAATAACGAATGCGAAAAGGCTTAACCAGATAATCCACGGCACCCATTTTTACGGCCTGTTCAATTAACTTTTTTTGAGAGTCCGCCGTGAGCATAATGACCGGAATTTGCCAGGTGTCGGGATCGGCTTTCAGGGCTTCCAGAATCTGCAGGCCGTCGGCATCGGGGAAGTGGATGTCCAGTAAAATCAGGTCGGGCTGTTGTGATTTGGCCTGAGCCAGAACCTCCGTACTCTTGTGACACAGCTGCAGCTCTGCTTCGCTTTCGGCAAAAATATCCTGTACGGTTTCAGTAAAAAGCACTTCGTCATCTACTAGCAACACCCGGAATGCTTGAGCTGACAGGTCTTTTTTGTCCATCACTTTTACCCCTGAATTTCAACGTTACGTTTAGTGTAGCGGCACTTGGCAAAAGAAGCAAATCCGCTATCATAGAAACATGCAGTTCAACGACGTTTCTGAGGCAAACGCTTTTTTTGAGCCCGCCACCCTTCAGGCTCTTCTGACTTCGTGGCTCCCCTCTGCCCGCAAACATACCGCAGAACAGTACCGTCTTCGCTCCATAGAAGTGCTGCCCGACGGTGAGCGTTTTTATGTGTCAGGTCGTCTCTGGGTGATGGAAAACCGACGTCTCTACAGTCCATTGTTGCGGGGGAATGCCATGTGGGAGATGCCTGCCTCTGAACGACCAATGATCACGGAGTGGGAGCCTTTTTTAGAGGGATTGGAGCAACGGTACCACGAACTGGTACCCGTTCGAGATGACCCCGATACCCTTGAAGACGTACTCAACGCGATTCCCACTCCCGTACTGGTGGCCAGCTATGCTCATAACTATATTCTTTTTGCCAATGAGGCCATGTGCACACTACAGCATGCGCCCCTGGAACAAATTCTTACCACCTCGGTGAACGCACTGTCTCCGGCTCCCTTACACCGCTCTCGTCTGGATCAGGCCCTGGAGCAGGGAATGAAGATCAAAAATCGTGAAACGGAAATTACGTTGATTGGGCAGGATGAACCTTGCTGGGTCACTTTTTCTGCCGGATATATCTCTTATCAGGGGGCACAGGTGGTGCTGGTGAGTGCTATTGATATTACCGAGCGCAAAACCCTGGAGTCTCAGCTTTATCTGCTGCAACAGGATGCCCGGGCCGCCAGTCAAGTGAAAAGTCAGTTTTTATCCAATATGAACCACGAAATCCGTACGCCCCTGAACGCCGTTCTGGGCATGCATAAAATGCTCATGAAAACCAGCCTGAGTCCCCGGCAAACGGAGTATTTACGGAAGAGTCAGATTGCGGCCCAAAACCTGCTGCGTATTCTGGATGGGGCCCTGGATTTTTCCCGTTTGACCGCCGGGACGCTCAATTTAAATCGCAAACCCTTTTCTCTGCGTAAGCTGTTGGAGCAAACTTCTTTTCTATTGAGCAAGCAGGCCTTTGAAAAAGGCGTAGAAATTCTGGTAGATATTGCTGAAGATACGCCGGACTATCTAAAGGGCGATGCCCTGCGTTTGCAGCAGGTGTTGCTTCATCTCATTCAAAATGCGGTTCAGGTAAGCCCCGGAGGCATTGTGCGTGTGAAGGTAGGTTTTCAAGAGGAGCATCTGCGAGCAGAGGTCATTGATAAAGGCCCGGGGCTGTCTCAGGAAGCACAGGAACGCATTTTTGACGCCTTTCATACGGTGCATGAGGGCACGGATCGCCGGGTGAGTTCTCCGGGGATGGGATTGGGAATTGTTTATCAGCTGGTGAAGTCACTCATGCATGGCGAACTGGGGGTAGACAGTATCCCCGGTCAGGGAGCCCGTTTCTGGATTCGAGTGCCTTTGCAGGTGCCCACTCAGGAAGAATCTCAGCTACAGCAGGGTGTGCTGGAATCCCTGCGCGTGCTGGTGGCAGACGATCGCAAAGACGTGCTCAACGTGGTGGAAAACTGCTTGCGCCGTTTTGGAATGGAGCCCGTGCTAAGTCAGGGAGGAGAAAAGGCCCTCAACCTTATCTTTGAACACCAGCATGACGCCCCCTTTGATTTGCTCTTATTGGACTGGAATATGCCCGATGTGTCCGGCCAGGAGGTCTTAGAAAAAATTACTCGCGATCTGCCCTTACATTTGCAGCCGCAGGTGATTGTGATGACCGCCAATCGTTTTGGAGAAGTGTCTAAAATTCTGCTGGACTATCCCCACGTCGGGCTAATGTATAAACCCTTAACTCCCGATTTGTTATATCAGAAGCTGTTGAGTCTGGCCTCTGCACAATTAGAGACTCCCGTGGAAACTCCTTTGATCGTGCGCCGGGATTTTTATCAGTATCGCCTGTTGGTGGTGGATGATCATGAGGTTAATGTGGCTATTTTAGAAGCGCTTTTAAAACACTACGGTTTCCAAATAGACACCACCACCGATCCCCACGAGGGCCTGAACTGGTTACAAACGCACACTTACCATGCGGTGATTCTGGATTTACATATGCCAACCCTTGACGGTTATCAAATGCTGAACGCTTTACGTGCGTACCACCCTGATCTACCGGTGCTGGCCCTCAGTGCTGACACCCTTGCTACAGAAACCGAGCGTTTTCAAACCGCAGACTTTCAGGGTTTTTTGACCAAGCCGATTCATGAAGAGCGGTTACTGAATAAGCTCATTGCCTGTCTCAATGAAGATCCGCAATCTATT
>CAYFGW010000112.1:0-15372 GCA_964342365.1 uncultured Candidatus Sericytochromatia bacterium
CTGGCCTATCCCAATCTGGTAGAAAAAGCGCTGCGTGCCAAAGGGCATGCGGTTAAAGTCATTAATGCGGGCATCGGTGGCTCTACCACGGCCACGGCCCCCTCCCGTTTGCGTTGGCATTTGCGTGCTAAACCTAAACCGGATATTTTGCTGCTCGCTCTGGGGGCCAACGACGGGATGCGCGGTATGCCCATTGCAGCGAGCCGTAAGAATCTGGCCACCACCGTTAAACTTGCGCAAAAGGCGAACGTCAAGGTACTGCTGGCAGGGATGAAGTTGCCGCCTAACTACGGCAAGCAATACACCCGTGACTTTGCCGCTTTGTACCCGGCCCTTTCAAAAAACTACAAAACGGCGTTGATTCCTTTTTTGCTGACGGGGGTAGCGGCACAGCCTGAGCTCAATTTGAGCGACGGTATTCATCCCAACGTGTCCGGACACCAGCGACTGGCAAAAAACGTCATTCCGGCCCTTGAAAAACTTTTACCCAAAAAACGTTTAAAAAAGTGAAACACACAACCGTTTCTGAGCATGAGCCCGTCCTGAAAGTAGAAGGTTTGCACAAACATTTTACGCTCGGCGGGCAGACGATCCCCGTGCTGCAAGATCTGAATCTCACGCTGGCAGCCGGAGAAAAGCTGGCGATCCTCGGTCCTTCGGGGAGTGGCAAATCCACCCTGTTGGGTTTGTTAGCGGGTCTGGAGTCACCCGATGCGGGGCGAATTCTGATGGGCAAACAGGCTCTCCATGAACTCGATCAGGCGGAACTGACCCGTTATCGCGCCAGATACTTAGGGATTGTGTTTCAGCAGTTTCATCTGATGCGTTACCTGAGCGCTCTTGAAAACGTCATGCTGCCTCTGGATATTACCGACACCGCCTCTGGCTTCCGGGAACGTCGGGAAAGAGCCCGACATCTGTTGGTGCAGGTGGGGCTTGAAAAACGCATGGATCATTTCCCTCACCAGTTGAGTGGCGGCGAACGGCAGCGGGTGGCCATGGCCCGGGCCCTGAGCACAGAACCGCCGCTAATTCTGGCCGATGAGCCCAGCGGTAATCTGGATCTCGACACCGGCGAGCGGGTTATGCAGGTGCTGTTTGAGGTCTTGCAAGATCACGGCAGCAGCCTGATTCTTGTGACCCACAACCCCGAGCAGGCGCAACACTGTGATCGTCAGCTCCGTTTGCATCAGGGGCAGTTGCAGCCTTTATGAAACACTTGAAACGCTTGCCTTTGTGGTTGCGACTGGCATGGAAAGAGTGCTTGCACCATCGCTGGTTCAGCTTTTTCTTTGCTTTAAACCTGGCGCTGGGTTTGTTTGGTCTGGTAGCCATTGACACCTTTAAAGGAGCCATTCAGCAAGATTTGCAGCTGCGTTCCAAGTCTATTCTGACCGCTGATGTGAGCATTTCCAGTATTCGCTCCTTTGCAGAGCAAGAACCCGCTATTTTGAAAAGCTTTCAGAGCCAGGGCATTGCCCCTGCCACTGTCAAACAGGTGCGCGAGCGCAGTCTGTACTCCATGGTCACCTCTCCCCTTGCTTCACGGCTGGTGGACATTCAGGCCATCGAAAACGGCTATCCGCTCTATGGTGAACTCTCCCTGAGGAAGCAGGGACTGGTCACGGGACAGACCCCCAAAAAGTTAGACAGCGAACCCCGTGCCTGGGTGTATCCAGAAGTGCTCGCCCAGTTGGGGCTGAATCTGGGAGATACCCTGCGCATTGGCGAAACCACCTTTACCCTGACCGACGTGGTGGAAAAAGATGTGGGAACTTCCGGCATCGGTTTTCGCTTTGCCCCACGGGTATATATTGGCCAGCGCTGGCTGGAGAGTACGGGGCTGATTCAGCCGGGAAGCCGCGTGAATTATTACCAGCGCTTTCGCTTTGCAGAGGGCACGGATACGGAGGCCGTGGCGGCGGCCCTGAGAACGTCTCTCCCCCAAAATTTGCGGGTAAGAACCCATCAGGACACCAGCCAGGACCTGCTGCGCGCGCTGAATAAGCTCAATGATTACCTCGGGCTGGTGGCGCTGGTGGCACTCTTTTTAGCCAGTATCGGGGCCACCTATCTCTTTCGCAGCTTTTTGCTAGGTCGCAGCGGCGAAATTGCCGTGCTGCTGAGTCTGGGGCTCTCGCCCCGGGGAGTGTGGGCGCTGTACACGGCCCAACTGGTTATTCTGGGACTGGGAGCTGCGGTGATGGCCCTGGGCTTTAGTTTGCTGCTTTTGCCCGCTTTGCCCGGCCTGCTGGGAGACTTTGTGCCCACGGGATTGGACCTGCGTCCGGGGGCGCGTTTGTTTGCACTGGCCGCACTCCTGGGGTTGGGAGGCAGCCTGTTTTTCTGCTGGCCTTTACTGGGTTACTTGCGCCATCTGAGACCCGGAGAACTCTTTCGAGAAAACGCTCAGCCTCGTCTGCGTTTTGACTGGCGTCAGGCCATGGCCTATCTGCCCGCTATATTGCTCTACGGCGCTCTGGCCGTGTGGCAGGCCAACTCCTGGCGTATCGGTGCGGTGGTGATGGTCTCTTTTGTGGTTGCTGCGGGTGTGCTCGGCGGTTTTGCCTGGTGCGTTTTGCAAGCCCTTGAATTCCTATTCAAGCGTTCTGCCCTGCCCTTGCGTCTGGCCAGCAGGCAGCTGGCCCGTCAGCCGGTGGCCGCGATCTCTTGTTTTCTGGCCATGGGGCTGGCGGTGCTTTTGTTGACTCTCATCCCTCAGCTGCGCAACGGCTTGTTGGCTGATTTAGAGGCGTCCTCCGGTCAATCACCGGCCCTCTTTCTTTTTGACATCCAGGAAGAGCAAACGGGTGAGCTCAAAAGCTTTCTTGAAGCACGACAGACTCCGCTTCAGACCCTTTATCCCATGGTGAGAGTACAAATGACGTCGCTTAAAGGTCGTGAGTTGGGAGTATCGGACGCTGATGGTGAAAACGCAGAAGATCGCCGCTTGCAGGATCGCCGTCACAATGTCTCCACCCGACAGGAGTTATTGCTTTCCGAAACTCTGCTAGCGGGCCAGTGGTTTGCCCCCAATAGTACCTATGACTGGAATCAGGAGACTCTGCCTCTGGCGGCGGTTTCTATTTCCGAAGACTTTTCTGAAGAAATGCAGCTGGAGGTGGGAGATCGCTTTACCCTTGATTTGCAGGGGGTAGCTATTCCTACTCGAGTCAGTAGCATTCGCAAGGTGCGCTGGACCCAGTTTGAACCCAATTTCAGAATTCTGATCCAGCCAGGTGTGATTGAAGATGCCCCCAAAACCTGGATTGGCACCGTGGGTGAATTGCCCCCGGAAGAAAAGGTGGCCTTGCAACAGGCTCTTGTCCAGCAATTTCCCACCCTTTCTCTCATCGATGTCAGTCACCTGATTGAGGAGGTGCTGAACACGCTCGGGGAGATCGCCTCTATTTTGCAGAGTATGTCCGTGGTGGTGCTCATAGCCGGGTTTGCTGTGCTTTACGCTATCTCTAATCATCAGGCTGCCAGCAGGGTGGCTGACGTGGCTTTGCTTAAGGTGCTGGGATCTTCTTTTGCGCTGATTCGCATGACGCTCAGCCTGGAGTTGGTCTTGCTCACGTTGACCGCGTCCAGTACGGGGGCTGCGGCGGGTATGGCCATTAGTTTTGTGGTGAACCTCTGGGTTTTTGAAAGCAGCCCGTGGGCGTTCAGTTGGGGCTTGCCGTTGACGCTGGTGGCCGGGTGTACGCTACTGAGTCTCGGCGTTAGTGCCCTGAGTACCCGTCGCGCCTTAAAGGCTGAACCCAAAAGCCTGTTGGGGAGCATATAGCACGGTTACTTGCACAGTACCGCGAAATGTTCTAACCCCGTGCTTTTTCTGTCCGGTATCAGCTCAGGGCAATAGTTCCAGCCCGACCCCTTCACAAACCCCGCCAGTCGTGAGGGATTGATGCTCCACCGAATCGGTTCTCCAATCCATGAGAGCCAGTGCAATATTAGTGGAGTTGTTTTTCCCAGCGCCGGTTGCCCGTTTTTTTGCTGGTAAAAATGGTCAAAGGCCATCCGACTCCCCGGAGCGCAAAGAGAGGCAGTGGCCTGCAAAAGGCGCAAAATTTGCATGGCCGAAAGGTACATGAACAGGCCTTCTGCCAGCCAGACGGTGGGCAGGTTCACGTTCACGCATTCGCCGAGGGCCTGTGCTAGGGACACCTGCCCCAGGTCAGCCTGTATCAGTCGCAGATTTTGGGGTTGTCCCATGATTTGAATCCCTCTCGCTTTCACGCGTCCTGTGGCAGGATGGTCTAACTCAATGAACTGCACTGCCGGAAATTCTGGAGCCAGACGCCAGGCCAGCGTGTCGTAGCCGCCGCCCAGGATGATTACCTGTAATGCACCATCAGCAATTGCGGCTCGCACCTGCTGCTCACAAAAAATTTTGCGGTAAGCCACGATGTAGTAAGGGTTCATGACCGGGCGGGGGTAAATAGATAGCACTTTACTCACCAGGCGTTGATGATAGCCCTGGCGAGCCAGGGTCAGCACCGGCTGAGCATATGTATCCGTAACGCTTAACAAGCGCTCCACCGCATCCAGTAATTCCACAGGTAATTGAGTGGACATGAACGGATCGTTACGAAGGCCCAGTAAAAGCAGGGCCACCTTGGCAGCAGTTACGCTGGGTTTGTGGGTTTTCATGGTACGGTCTCTGTTTTATTTTAGCTTGAAATATTGTGAAAGATGAAATGTCCTCTAAAAACAGCTCTTTTTCCAATAACCAATATTATTGAAGGTCAATCAGGGGGTGAAATAAGCTGACATAGCCTCAGGTCTATGAATTTCTTTGCTCGAAAAGTTAAATTTTGCTTGTGAAAAAATAAACGCGAAAAACTAATTTTTAATAGGTATTAATTTGTGAATTATCTTTTAAATTAAGTGATAACAACAAAAATTAATTGCAGAAAAAAATTGAACCAAAGTAAAAATAAGATGAGATTATCGATTTTAACTGGATTTAATATTGAGTTTACAAAAGTACACAAAAGTGTGACAAAAGAGGTGACAGACAAAACTGAACAAATATGCTATTCGTGTCTAGGGTCAGTATTCTGCGTTTGAGCAGATACTTCTCAATTATCACAGATGAAAGAAATTCTCATGATAAAGAAAAAGTTTCACTCTAGCCTACTGGCCAGTATTATATTAGGCGTTATGTCTTGTACGAGTATTCCAAACAATCCAGAAAAAAGTATCAATTTCAACAATAATATTCCCAAACAGTCATTTGCTGACTTGATAAAGGTTAAAACACCCGGAATAACTGTTGCTTCTTCTCCAGAAGAACTGCTAGAAAAGCTTCATCAAAAAGGGGTTTCTCTTTCAGAATCTGATTTTTCCCTCTCTCAAACCGAGCCCGATGTACAAGAGAGTATATCTGTTACTAAGAAAGGTAACAAATACAGTGTAACTATAACTACAAAGCACGATACTAGTCGTATGTTTGTTCAACCTCCCAAAGATGGTGATGGCTTAGGAGAGGCTTTAGGGGGAAGGTATCGTGGAGCAATATACATTCATAAAGAAACACAGGCAAATCCTAATTCTGATGTGATTGAATTTGACTTTACACCCATTGAAACTATTCGTTTGTCGTCAGATGTACCAGAGGAAGAGGCTGATTATTGCACTCCTTACACCGATTCATATAACCCTTACGCTGGTTGCTTTAGGTATGAATATCAGCAAAATTCAAAGTACAGATTTCTCCTCCAAAGTTACTCCTTTAATGAAAGATTATTTACTGAGAATCGCGCCTCATGGATACCTTTACCAACTCAGAGTTTTGCCCATGAATGTTTTGATTATGCTTTTGAATTTAACGAGAGCTTTGAAGATGAAGTCTGGGCTGCTCCCTCCCTAGGTATTAACTACAGTCGTCCAAGAGCATCTGTTTGGTACAGTTACTGGAGAGAATATGACGAAGGTACTTTCCTTGAAAGAACAAGCATTGACTACCAATGCAGCGTCAGATTTAACAATCCATTTGTTCATATTTTCGTAGTCAATCTTATAACACCCAATATCCCTGACACGGAAGAATCTGTATTCATAAATTCTGAGATTGCAGATGGAGAGGATACTTATGAAGTATCTGAAGCAGTATTTTCTCCCAGAGATAAAAATGAACAGTACGACCAGGTAAATATAGATATTTCTGTCCCTGATGAACAGGATGAATGGCAGTTGGTTGTGCAGGAACTTAAAGGCGACGGTACTGTCCAATTTCCGTCTGTGATTGAAAACGAAGATCTTACTCTTTTTGAAGGTATGGGTTCTCAAGAAGTAACCTGGGACGGATTTAATAAAGGTATTTGCTTGAGAGACGGACACTATGAGCTTTTGGTAACGAAAAAGGGTGCTGACCCAGAAAATCTTACGGACAGTGATATATACCAGCAAGAATCGTTTTTTGTAGATAATACTCCACCTATCATTCAAGACGTAAACTTGACTGAGAACCCTGTGAACATTGAGAATGATGAGTACACAACTACCGTTTCATTCAATATAACTGACCCGACGATTGACCTATCGTCGCTTAGTTTAAACCCGGGCAAGCCATCTGCGCTTTACGATGCCAGCAAGCCCTTCAATTCAGAAGATCTGAAAGATGTTTTCACTGTTGCTTTGCAAGATGCCACATTCGGTACGCCAGTCTTAGACGAAGATGGCTTCTGGATAACCAATGATAACTCAGAACAAGTGAATCATCAAGATATGACTTTCGTTGAAAAATCTTCTGGGACTGTAGAAGTGAGTTTTACGATTCCTTACCGTGTATCCCAGAAAAGTATAGAAGTCAGCCTCAACGACCGTATAGGAAACAAAGGCACCTATATTTTGAATGATTCGGCTGAACAAACCAATGAAGAGGAGAACTCTTAATGAGAACCCCACAACTACTCACGTTATCCATTACTACTATATTCCTTGCTTCTTGCAATATGATGCCTCCATTAGTGCAAACCACTCAGAATGACGGCCAGAAGCAACTATCCGCTAAGTCAACTCAGAGAGAGTCAGATATAGCTACTCCGGTATCATATTCGCGCGCAAAGACAGTAGCCAACACGAATACTGGCAATACGTCATCATCGGCCACTCAGAAAACCGTGACCTTTCCCAATATGGTGAAAACAACTGAGATAAATGAGCCTGTTCCGGCCGAGATACAGGAAGTAGAAACCATCCTCAAGGAAGAGGGGATCAATATAGATGACTTGGATAACCTTGATGATGGTGGTTTTAGCACCCAGACATTCAATCAACGCCGCTTATTTCTGGCTCAGTTTAAAACCGGTAATAGAAGAATGCGTAGCTATCAGGTGAAGATTCCTACAACTGGCCAGTTTGAATTGAGGCTCAAAGAAGGCAATCGTTACAAAATCCTTGATAACGATGCAACTGATGGTACAGCCGTTATTCAAATGCCTGCTGCGACCCTGAAAACATTCATTCACCTTAACCGTAACTGGCGTAGTGATAGCGAGCTAAAAGTAGAAGACCCACTCTATTATCTGAGTGACACGCTTAGTAGTGCGCGTAAGCAGTGGTTTTCTCGTACTCGCTGGCTCAGTATGGGACTACGGCCTCTACCTGTGCCTTCAGAATGGGGAAGCCCTCACGGAAACGATTTTGTACTGAATATGACCTCAACGAACGTCAGTGCGTTTAGTATGGTTTGGCTACAGAAAAACGCTGAGCCAGCTCCACCTCCATTTGGCACTAAAGAAATTGGGCCAGAAGGTGGAACAGTTGAGTTACCTGGGGTTGGAAAATTAGAAATTCCTGCTGGAGCATTGAGTCAGAATGTAACGGTAAGACTAAGTCAAAAGAGAGAGCACCCAAGGATCGTTGAGTATAAAGATCGCTTATCTGGCGAAAGCTATTATTATGACTATTTAGGGCCAATAATCAAAATCGAACCTATGGGTTTAACTCTGAATAAAGAGGCCAACCTATACCTAAATTTTAATCAGTCAGACATAGATCGCTTAGGAAATAATGATCCTGGTGTTATCAAGTGGGCATATTTTTCCGAAAACGCTTCACCCGGTATAATAGGAGGGTTTCTTGAACCTTTGTCTAGCAATGACACGGTTTATTCCCCCAGAAAAATAAAAGCTTTTTCTCACGTTTCTCGTTTGATTTCAGGTGATATCTCTCCTGAAGATGGTCTACAAAAATTTTCTTCTGTCAGTGAAGGGTTTTCAACGAGTCAATTTACCAGGCCATGTCCACATGCAAAAGAATTATTTTTCATTGATTTTGTACCTAGCAGCTTCCCCGTTGAACAACTACTGAAAAGCTTAAACGCAGTAAACAAACATTATTGTGATAATTTTGCTGTACGCCCTAAACAGTGGTTCAAAGGAGGAGTACCAATTTTGATAAGGAAGAAATTTTCGCGTCCATTTGTTTCTCCAAGACCTCTTGTTGAACATGAACAGAGGGAACTAATATTAGCTAAACAGGAAGGTAGAAAACCAGTTATTCCATTTGGAGAAGTAGCTATACGACTTTCAGCTAATATTAACGAAACTTCAAATGCAGATCTAGCTCACGAATTGCATCACGTTTACCAATTTCAAAAAATTGCTGAAGGAAGAAGTTACCCAGAAGAATACAGGAGTATTATTGAAGGATTGGCTGTTTATGCCTCTGGAGAGTTGCTAATGACCAAAGGAGTACCTCCCGTTTTTAATGAGCCAGACAAAATAGTACCTTCAGACGACCGTGCTGGATATGGTTCATCAATTATAAACTCCATGCGCCAAAGTTATTTTCCTGTTTTCAGAGGTGAATTTCAAGAAAGGTTCATACAGGGTTCCAAGGAATTTGGTCTTCCTCAAGCTGGTCTTGTTTATCAAAGTGCAGCATTTATAGGGGTTGCAACCAATACTATAAAAGAAAAACAAGGGTTGAACCTCACTTATGTTTTGTCAAATGACTTGCTGAAATATACTGACCTCATAATTGATAATAAACTATCACTAATTGACTTCTTAAACATGAGCTTAGAAAACATAAATTTTAAAGAAGAATACGCTAACCAAGTCAAAAACTTTTTAGAGAGAAACACCACGAATCAAAATTTTTTAAAAAAGCTTAATGGAGCACCTATTTCCTTATCTGACATTTATCATGAATACTCAAAAGAAATGATTCGTAAGACAAACTTCTTGCCAGACGTTGATTTCGACGTCAAAAAAGACTTTTTGAAGATAGAATCTAAATCAGATAGTACAAATTTCTTTGATAAAATCAACTCTAACAGTGATTTTCTCGAACCTGACGTTTTTCCTGTGAGCCCTAATAATTCAAAAAAAAATTACTCTAGCAAGTTAATTGATGCAACTATAGGCTGTTTATCGACTGCTTTTTACAAAGTACCAGAGGAACAGCTCAAAAATAGTGGAAGAATCATTGCTAAATTCAAATCTAGAACACCCCGAAATAGCGATCTAAAGGGTTTCTTGATTTCAATGAAAAAAGCAGAGCAAGGAAAACTCAGTACAGTATTAACTGAACAGGAAATTCCACCGATATCTAACCAATCCGTGACTAGTGATACACGTGCAGACTTTGCCTATATTGTTATATCTAATGGAAAATCTGATTGTAGAGGAGAATTATCTACTTATCAGTTTCTCAGCACGGACGAAAGCGGGAACGATAAAGTGTTAAATATATTAGATCCTCTTTCATATTTGCGGACACCCCAGACAAAAGCTGAAATATTAGTTTCCTCTAGTATTAACATGAAAAGCTCACGTGCTTCGTTGGAAGATTCTAGTAATATGGTATTGGAGTCAGAGTCATCTATTGAAACAAAATGTAAAATAGATGGTGAAGAACAATGCACTGTTCTTGTACAGAGCAGAGATGGGAAATTCATACAATCTAACATTGTAGAAATATCTGATAAGCTTTCCTCAGATGGAAAGTCCGTTAGTCAGGACATTACAATCAAAGTTCCCAATCACGCTTTAATCGGCGGAGCTTCATATGTATTCAAACGCAATGGTCTTGAAAGTAATGTGCTGAACGATTCAGTGTATGTATGTAATATGCTTCCTAAGAATGCAAGTTTCCAAACAGCTTCCAGTAAAGAAAAATTGCGTTCTTGCCTTGTAAATAGAAACTAACTTATCTGACACAAGAAAATAACGATGGCCGTAAATATGTATTTACGGCCATAGATATAACGATTGCATGCCTCTACACCTGTGTTGGCGTAACCCCAGTAATTCCAGAAAACATGAATTTTCGGTCATCGGCAGATTCTTGAATTTTAATTCCCCACAACAAAGACCGGGACACTGAAACTTAATTTCAGTGTCCCGGTCTCTGACTTGAGTCAAGTCATTAGGAGAATATTCGCAATGAATATCTTAGGAAAAGTCGAAGTCACTCATGGCGTCCAACATGGCGTTGAAGTCCAGATTGAGTCGACTTTCTTCGCGACGGTCATCTCCAATCAGTGATAGTGAAGCATTACCGGCAGCATCTTCACGCAGAATCAAATCGCTGCTGCTGTCGTCGTCGGTGTCCAGGTTGGTTACAAGACTACCGTCGGCTCTCACCATGGTTCTGAGGTCGAAGCTTTCTGTGCGTCCGTTATTATCGGTGATGCGCAACACGCCGTTACCAGAACCTTCTCCGTTAATATCGGTCACCCGTTCTTCAAAAATCTCGATGCGGTCACCATTGTCGAGGGTGGTCATGGAGCGGGTCATCACACTCAGGCTACCGTCTGCATTGAGGTTACTCACACGATTGGCTTCGGTGTTAAATCCGTCACCGGTTTCTCTGAGCATAAAGTCAGTACCGAGACTGGCATTGCCCTGAGTACGGTTGGCGACAATTACGTTACGGTCGCTGCCGTTACCGTTAAAGTTGGTGCCAAAGAAGCTGGTGGTGGTTCCATCACTATTTTCGCGCAGTTCTAATTGACCAGCGGTGGTGGCGAACCCACGGCCTTCCAAACGTCCAAGGTCGCTATCTGAAATACGAGTCATGGCGTTGGCACGGCTATCAAAGTCGATATTGCTGTTACTTTCATCAAAGAAGCTTACGTTATCGAGCGTCAGTACATCATTATTACTCTCGCTGTCCACCATGCTATTGACGTTGGTCTGCAGTTGCGTATCGTTAATAATGCTGTCTCCGTTGCTGTCAAAACTCACGCTACCGGTAGACTCAATATTGCTACGTAGGCTGTTGCTGCTATCGCGCATTTCGTCGAAAGTGGTGTTTACGTCAGCATTAATATCAGTACCGGTATTGATACTGCTGTTATTGTCATCGCTGTTGGCATCTACGTTAGTACCTACGTTTACGCCGGTGTTAAGGCTGCTATCACCGTCGTCACCACTAGCATCCACGTTAGCGCCCACATTTACACCGGTGTTGAGACTGCTGTCACCGTCGTCATCACTAGCATCCACGTTAGCGCCCACATTTACACCGGTGTTGAGACTGCTGTCGCCGTCATCACCACTGGCATCTACGTTGGCGCCTACATTTACACCGGTATTCAGGCTGCTGTCGCCGTCGTCACCGCTGGCGTCTACATCAGCACCTACACTTACACCAGTATTGAGGTTGCTATCGCCGTTATCACCACTAGCATCTACATTTGCGCCTACATTTACACCAAGTCCTGAATTGGTACTGCTGCTACTGTCGTTATCATTGTCGTCATCAATAATGTCGAGTCCGAGTTGTTGGGTAGAAAATCCGCCGCGAGTAGACAGTCTGGCGCTGTCATGAAAACTGGCGTCCACTTCATGATAGCTAGCAAGAGCGGCCTGGGCCTGAGTAGATAAGCTGCTGGCTTCAAATTCACCGCTGCTATTAACATTACTGTTTACGGTAGTGGGCTGATTTGAAACACCCGGTGTTGCGGCCTGATCGCCACAACTTGCGAGCATACTCAGACTCAGACATGCGGTAAGTACGGTTCCTGTAATTTTGTTGTTGATTTTCATATTAAATTCTCCTAAATTGTTTTTGCGATGCAATTAATATTCTCTATGTATAGCGATATGTTAATGCGTCGTTGTATGTTCCCACTATGAAAGGGTTTGGGCATAAAAAACAAGATAAAGAGATCGTTAAAACGTGTGCAAAAACCGTTCTTTTCCGCATCCTGTGCGCCATAGGGCATAAGGGCTAAAAAGCCGTCAAAATCACAATAAAGAACCCATAAATTGACTGGAGTAAAGCTTTGCGATGAGCGGCTTTCAATGCTTTTTTCTCATATTTTTGAAAAATCGAAGTCCCCCGCGGGTTTTGGCGTTAATGTTGTGACTTTCAAGACGTTTTTCTGGGGTAGAGGCTCATAGATATGGGGAAATAACGAGGTGCCCCCTTCCAGGTTTTCGTACCGGATGTCCAATGCGCTCACGTCAAGGGTCAATAAAACAAGATCTGTACGCCCCCGGTAAAAACGTTGGGCTGTTCCCGGCAATTGGGCGGCCGTAGAACAGTGAATAAAGCCCTCTCGTTTGAAATCCGTAGGTACGTAGGTGTCACCCTGCTTTTGTGCTTCCCACACCTCTGCTTCGGCAATGTGGTAAAGGGGATTGTTTTTCTGCATCGTTGTTTTGCTCCTGTTATAATTACACCTATGTTATTACACCGTCGCCTTCTTTGCTCGTTGCTTTGCACCACTGTTTTCACGTTTCCCCTTTCTGCTTTTGCTCAAACCCATCGGGCACGCTTTATCGAGTCTCTGGTGGGCCCCGGTGTAAATCATCCTGAGCGTCAGTGGAAAGTGTTTGATACGCCGCACTTTAAAATGCATTATTATCAGGGCTATGAAGAATTTGCGCGCTTTACTGCGGGTGTGGCCGAAAAGCAGGCGGAACAACTGGCCAAAGATCTCGGGGTAGAGATCAAAAAGAAAATCCCCATTTTTATTACCGAAGATGAGTTCTGGAACGGTTTCGCAGAACCCTTGCGTACCCGGATTGTGTTGGACCCTCGATTCTCACTGGAGCCCCAGATTGGTCTGCAGCGCTTTATGCTCCACGAACTGACCCATATTCTGAATTTTCTGGCCATTGAAGGCAACACGCCTTTTTCGCGGCTGAGTAAAGCTTCTGGCCTGCCTGCCTGGTTTGCGGAAGGGCTAGCCCAGTATCAGGCGGAGTACTGGGCGCCTGAAATGGATCGACTTTTGCGCCTCAACAACTTGAACAATACCCTGTTAACGCCCGCTGAGCGTAACGCTTTTATTTTGCTCGGCGGACGGGGAGCGGACGGTTATAACGAGGGTTTTTCGCTGGTTAAATTCATGTTTGACACCTACGGCAGAGACAAAATGCCATTACTCATGGACAATTACCGGGCCCAGAACATTTCTTTTGACGAAGCCATTCGTCTTACCTTTGGTTATTCTATGCTGGAGTTAGAGGCTCAGTGGCGAGACACACTGGCGGAACGCTATCGCCATCAACTGGCCCATCGCCAGTCCGACATAGACAATAGCGAGGCCGTGGTGCCGTACAAAAAGGGCACCACCTGGTATCAACCCAAACTCTCTCCCGACGGTCAGTGGATGGCCTACCAGCGCAGCGGCGGCTATCCCACTATTCGGGGAATCATTTACCCCATTCTGGCTTTGAAAGTGACCTCAAAAAAGCAGCTGGACGCCTACGGTGAGCAAGAAAAGAAAAAGCGTGAAGAAGCCAGGGCCAAAGAGAGTCCTGAGGGCTTTGAACAACCCAATCAGCCTCCTGAAACCACCCCTGATTTGGAACAGCCTCCTGTTCCCAATGCCAGTCCTGAACCCGAACAACTACAGGCTTTTATGGGCTGGGGCAAAGACGAACTCAAACTCAAAGAGCTTGAATCAGACGTTAATAAACACGCCGTGGATTTTCAGTGGCGTCCCGATAGTCGCGGCATGGCTTATACCACCTTAAAAGCCACCTCCACGGGCAATAGTACGATGCGTGTGCTCTTGCAGGATTTTAAAGTAGACAAAGACAAACTTGTGAACGACGGAGAACCCGTGGAGCTGGATGCTCAGAGAAGTCTGCGTTCTCCGAGCTGGCATCCTGAGGGTAAGCTTTTGGCCGTGGTGTCGGAAGAAACCGGCAGAGACCGTATTTTGCTTTATGATGCGGCTTCAAAAAATCTGGTTAAAGAAGTGCTGGTAGCCCCTGACCTGCGTCAGTATCACGCCCTGCAATTTTCTCCAGACGGTACACAGATTGGTTTTGTGGCCTATTTGCCCGGTCAGGGACAGCGTTTGATGCAAATGGATCTGGCTTCTGGCGCGCTTACTCAGCTCACGGCTCCCGGCGAGCGGGATTCTGATCGAGAGCCCGTGTATGCTGCAGACGGAAAATCCCTTTACTTTACCTCAAATCGTACGGGGTTTAGCGATTTATACCGCTATCATCTGGAGAGCAATGAAGTGGAACGACTCAGTCAGGTGTACGCGGGCATTCGTCATCCACAAATGGCCCCTGACGGCTCCCTTTATTATGTCAGGCACCACGCCGGGGGCACCAGTCTGAATCGCATTGTGCCTGACAAAATGCGCAGTTATGACCGTTACCCCAGCAATCCGGGGGCCTCTATTCTGGCCCAGGACGTTGACTTAACGCCGCTGCCCGACCTGGATTTTAATCCCCGTGACTATATTCCCTGGATTGCGCCGGAAGTGGCCGTACCGGTGGTGGGACGAGACGAAAAAGGGGATCAGCTGGGCGTACTGGCCCAGTTCAGCGATTATCTGAACCAGCATTCGGTCAATATGCTTTTACTTTACGGTATCGCCTCCTCTCGCATTGGCTTTTCCACAGCCTATGTGAACCGTTTTTTTGACACCAGTTTCGGGGTGGAGGTCGCAGATACACCCACCCTGTCTTTTACCACAGACGGCAGCCAGTTTTTTTTACAGCGGGATCAGCATCTGTCGCTGTTTGCCAGTCGTCCTCTGTTTAACGAGGGTTCGGGGGATACTTTTGCCACCCGGGTGGAGCGCTTTGGTAGCCTGGAATTTATGGTGGCCCGTCAGAGTAATTTGACCACTGAGCTGGGAGACAGCGTATCGTCCCGTCAGCTAAGAGAAGGCTGGAACAATACCCTTTCTTTTAATTTCAGTGACAATCGCTCCACCCGTAAAACAAAAGGCTTCAGGTATTCCCTGGGGGTTTCAGGAGGTACACGACTCTGGGGCTCTGATTATGAGTTTCTGGCGGCCAATGCGGAATGGAGACAGTATTTCCCCCTGTGGTGGAACCATCAGTTTGCTTACCAGCTGTCCGGGGCGGCTCTCACGGGAGAAGCCCGTCCCTCACTGCTAGGGGGCCCACCGTTGAGCAATTTGCTGGT
>CAYFGW010000113.1:0-15213 GCA_964342365.1 uncultured Candidatus Sericytochromatia bacterium
AGCTGCCATTCGACCGCCGGTGGCGCCGTACAAACGCTGCGGACGGTCGTTACCCACCCACACTGCCGCCGTCATATCCGGCGTAAAGCCCACAAACCAGGCATCTTTATTATCGCTGGTGGTGCCCGTTTTTCCCGCTGCAGGCCGACCAATACGGGCCTGGGGAGCGGTCCCGCGCTCAATCACGCCCACCATTAATGGCACCAATGCTTCAGTAGCTGCACGACTGAACATGCTCTCTCCCGTACGCTGACGATTGTCTTCAATAACATTGCCAAAGCGATCTTCAATCCACAGCACGGGCGTGGGTTCCAGATACGTACCCCCTTCGGCAATCGTACGATATGCAGAAGCCATTTCCAACGGCGTGACTTCACTGGGTCCCAGCGCCAGGGACAATACGTTTCGCAGGGGAGAGCGAATCCCTAACCGATGAGCTGTTTCTATAACACTCCCGTTGCCCACTCGCTCTGCGAGCTTGACCGCAATAATATTATTGGAGCGTTCCAGAGCCCGCTGTAGCGTCATGGGGCCGCTATGTCCCCCGGCGTAGTTTTTAGGTTTCCATAAGTAGGAGCCTCGACGGTATTGGATGGGCTCATCCACCAGAATATGACCGGGACGATACCCCCTGTCAAAAGCGGTCAGATACACAAAAGGCTTAAAAGAAGAGCCTGGCTGACGCTGAGCTTGCCAGGCCCGATTAAACTGACTTTTCTCAAAGCCGGTGCCGCCAACAATGGCACGCACAAAACCCGTCTGATTTTCAATAGCTACCATGGCCGCTTCTGACACGCGCGCTCGCCGCAAACGGTACACGTGGTTTTTAAGCATCTCTTCACCCTTACTTTGCAAATCGCGATTGATGGTGGTGTACACCTTCAACCCACGTTTAAAGGCCTGACTGCCGCCGTAGTTTTGCTTAACCACCGCCAGGGCATAGGAAGTAAAATAAGGAACCTTCATTTCTCCAGCTTTGATGCCCGGATGCTTCATGGGTTCTTTTTTAGCGGCAGCGCTTTCTGCGGGAGTAATCATGTGAGTTTCCACCATGCGGTTCAACGTGAGCTGTTGCCGGATGAGCGCCCCTTCGGGGTTGCGGTAAGGTGAATACAGTTCAGGCCCCGTCAAAAGGCCTGCCAGCATGGCCCCTTCAGCCACAGAAAGGGATTGCACAGATTTACCAAAATAATTGATGGACGCCGCCTGAATCCCGTAGGCGTTATGTCCCCAGTAAATTTGATTCAAATACAGCTCTAAAATCTGAGCCTTTGAATAACGTTGCTCCACCTGGACGGCCATCCACATCTCTGCCAGCTTACGGGGAATGGTGCGTTCAGGGGTCAAAAACATATTTTTAACCACCTGCTGGGTAATGCTACTGCCGCCCTGGGACAAATTACCCGTGGTGTAATTCACTTTCAGCGCCCGGGCCAACCCCTTAAGGTCGATACCCTGATGCTCATAAAAGCGCGCGTCTTCAGCGGCAATAACAGCCCGCTGCACGTGAAGAGGAACGTCCTGTAGATTGACCACCTTGCGATTTTCTTCGCCATGCATTTTGTAGAGCAAATTCCCTTTGGCGTCAAAAAACTCGGTGGTTTCCACAGGCGCGTAATTTTCCAGTTTGGCCACACTGGGCAGGTTACGAAAGTTTTGCTGCATGCCAAAAAAAGCACCGCTGGCTCCTGAAAGGATTAGCAGAATAAGCGCCGTACTGAGACGAACACTCCAGCGTAAGGTTTGCCAGACAATAGTCCCTACCAGACGCAGAGGTTTTGGCGCATTCTGTTTTTCAGGCGGGGTATAAGAGGTGGGGCGATAGGGGCGAAAACCTGGAGAATTAGACATATTTGTCAGACAAAAGTATCGCAGCTGCTGAGCTGGCCTGAATCAAAGCCTTTTTTAAACCAGAACATGCGTTGCTGTGCGGTACCGTGAGTAAAAGACTCTGGCACCACGTAACCCTGAGAACGTTTTTGCAGACGGTCATCACCAATTTCGGCGGCAGTTTTCAGGGCCTCTTGCAAATCGCCTGCTTCTAGTAAATTGCGCCGCCGGGCATAGTGCCCCCATAAACCGGCATAACAGTCGGCCTGTAACTCCAGCCGCACCGATAGTTGATTACTCTGAGCCTTGTTCAAGCGGGCCTGCTGACGGCGCACGGAAGAGGAAGTACCCAATAAATTTTGCACGTGGTGCCCCACTTCGTGCGCAATCACATAAGCTTCAGCAAAATCGCCTCCTGCCTGGTAACGCTGTTGCAAATCCCGAAAGAAACTCAAATCCAGATACACCTGTTGGTTGGCAGGACAATAAAAGGGGCCCACCGCAGAACTGGCGTAACCACAAGCAGACTGGGTACTGTTGCTAAACAGCACCAGACGAGCGGGACGGAAGCGCCCGGGCAAAAGTTCTTGCTGCCACACATCTTCAAGGTCACCCAGAACGGCCCGTACAAAATCACTGCGTTCATCAGAGATCGAGCTTCTCTGCTGTGGAGGAGGAGCCAATTGACTTCCGCCTTCTAACACAGAAAGAACGGTGAGAGGATTTACGCCAAAAATCCAGCTTCCTACCAGTACCAGAATAATTCCCCCGAGTCCGAGCCCACCGCCGCGTACGGGAAGCCCACCGCCCCCGCGAAAATCGTCGACGTTACTGCTACGCCTCAGGTTTCTCCACTTCATTTTCCTTCCCCGAAGGCAATCGTGGCTCCCAGTTGTTTGTCGGAAATATAAACGTGGCCGTTACTGCCCACCGCCAGCGCACCGGGATCGGTCAGGCTATCACTGCCAAAACTGTGCACATAGTCACCGGTAGCGGTATAGCGAGCAATTACCGTACCCGGACCGGAGCCTGACACCACGTAAATGTCTCCGTTACGGGGGTCTACAGCAATATCACCACTGCGGGAAATAGGTTTTCCCTGACCGTTTTTACCGCTGCCGTCAAAACGCAGCAGTTCCGTACCGTTGGCGCTATTGTACTTGATAATTTCACCGTTCACGCTCACAAATAAATTGCCTGAACCATCGGTACCCACACCACCAGGCGTGCCCGTATTTAAAATATTGGCCTGACTGCTTTGTACATCCAGGCTCACCACGCCCTGATCTGAAGGGCTCACAATAAAGGCTTTACCACCGCCTACCGCAATGTCACCAAGACCGGTCTGACCCACACTATAGGTTTTAATTTTGGTGCCAGAAGTACTGTACCGAAAGACGTTAAACCCGTCGCCATCAGGCTCGTTCAGCGTGGCCCAGACTTCTCCAGAAGAAGCTCCCACCCCCACAATCAGACGGGTGGGATTATCGCCATCACGAAACTGGCTGTACACACTCACATCGTCCATGGAACCGTCGGCCAGATTGAAACTGCGAATATAGCGGTCATTGCGAATAATTCCGTCGTTATAATGGCCGACAAATACCCGGCCCCCACTTACTGCCAGACCACTTAAAGAGACCACTTTGGGAATTTTCACAAAACCCAGCTCTGTATTGCCCTTGGCGGGATCTGCTGTGGGGGGCGCACTGCCTAAGACATCGCCACCCAGGTCGGGAATACCTCCGTCATCGCCACCGAGAGGATCATCAGCGATAAAGCCATCATCGGGGGGATCGCCCACATAAGGATTGTCAGCAATACCTCCGGGAATTTCACCGGAAGGGTCACCCGTATCGTCAGGATTAAAGGTAGGGTCTGCCACAGCGTTAGGATCATTGGGGTCCACAACACCAGCACCCGCATCAACGCCAGCATCTACACCAGCATCCACTCCTCCGTCAAAACCGTTGGGATCCGGTGGCAAAGGTGCGTTAGGGTCAAGACCGGGGTCCACAAAGCCCTGATCAACGCCCGCATTGGGGTCAAGGCCGGGGTCAAAGTTCGGATCAAGGTTAGGATCAAAATTTGGATCGAGGTTGGGGTCAAAGTTGGGATCCGTTCCCGGCAGAGGCTGTAAGCCACCGGCCTGCCCCACCAGTTGACTTCCCGCAGGGCCCACGGGCGGCGGCTGTTTTTCTCCGCAACTGTAGAGCAGTATCAGACTTAAACTGAGGGTGAGGGTTCCTATTCCTTTGCGCATGCTGACATTCCTTTTTGGGGTGTATTATGTAAAATTGTAACCGATTTGAGGAACATTAATCATCGAAATAGGCCCTAATTTGCACCCTTTTTGGTAGCTCGTTTCATATTTTTTGAGTTTTTCACCACGCGATTCACGCTTAAAACATCACTCATTTGGCGCAGCTTTTGACTAATTTTGTGCAACTCATCGATATTGGAAACTTCCACCACCAGATCCAGTTTGGCGGTTTTATCTTCATGGGTATTGATATTGGCCGCCAGAATATTGATTTTATTGTCGCTCAGACGGGCCACCACATCTTTAAGCAGGCCCCGGCGGTCAATGGTAAAGATTTCTAACTCCACAGGATAAGCTTCATTATTCATAATGCCCCAGGAGGCGGGAATAAAGCGTTTGGGGTTTACCTGTGCTAAGTTGGGGCAGGCCTTGGAATGCACCGCCACCCCCTTGTTGCGGGTGACCACACCAATCACCGACTCACCCGGTACGGGAGTACAGCACTTGGGAAAGAAAGCCATAACGCCGGCTTCTCCGGCAATAAGTAGACCTTTTTCCCGCTGTTTATCGGCCCGACGCAGACGCCCCACGGGGACGGTTTCTCCGAGTACTTTTTTAGCAGCTTTGGGGAGTTTATCAGGGTTCAGAGGACCGGTTTTTACCCGGTTCAACAGCTGACGGGGCGTGACCTCGCCAAAGCCCACGGTGGCCAGCAGGTCATCCACAGACTGACGATTAAAGCGCTGTGCCAGTTCTTCCATATTTTTGGATTTTAAAAAGTTTTCCAAACCCTCTTTACCAAATTCTGCTTCTAAAAGCTCGCGGCCGCGCTTAATATTGTCTTCCCGCTGTTCTTTTTTATAGTGCTTGCGAATATGGTTTTTGGCCTGACTGGTCACCACAAAATTGAGCCAGCCCAGATTGGGTTGCGCGTTTTTACTGGTGAGAATTTCCACCTGAGCCCCGTTTTCTAAGGGCGTGGGCAGTGAAATAATACGCCCGTTCATTTTGGCGCCAATACAGCGATTGCCCACCTGGGTATGAATACGGTAGGCAAAGTCTACCGCGGTAGCCCCACGAGGCAGAATGTGTAAGTCTCCCTGGGGTGTAAACACATAGACATCGTCTTCAAAGAGATTGTCTTTGACGTCGTCCATAAACTCTTCAGCATCTCGGAGGTCGTTTTGCCACTCCAAAAGCTGACGTAACCAGGTGAGTTGCAAATCAGTTTTAGAGCTTTTGTTGCTGCCCTGCTTGTATTTCCAGTGAGCGGCAATCCCGTATTCTGAAATTTGATCCATTTCATAGGTGCGAATTTGCACCTCCAGCGGGTGACCGTTTTTACCCATGACCGTGGTATGCAGAGACTGATACATATTTTGCTTGGGCATGGCGATATAGTCTTTGAAACGTCCGGGAATGGGCTTCCAGATGGCGTGCACAATGCCCAGCACCGTATAACAATCGGTTTCAGTGGGCGCCAGCACTCGCAGGCCGTAATAATCGTAAATGTCAGAAAATTCTTTGTTTTTGGTATAAATCTTGTTATAAATACTGTAAAAATTCTTGACGCGTCCCAGAATTTGAATTTGCTTCCCTTTTTTACGGGCGGCTTCTGGATCTTCTTCACCCACATAAAAATTATGCCCCATGTCAATCAGGCTCTTTTTGAGGGTATCGATGGCCTCATTGAGCATACCTTCACGGGAGTTGCGCTTCTGGGACAGTTGCTGAGAAATTTTAATGTACTCTGAAGGGTGCAAATAGCGCAAACAGAGGTCTTCTAATTCCCACTTCAGGCGACCAATACCGAGACGGTGGGCCAGAGGAGCAAAAATATCCAGGGTTTCCTGAGCAATCTTTTTTTGCTTTTCCTCTTTCATATGGTCCAGGGTTCGCATATTGTGCAGGCGGTCCGCCAGTTTTAAAATCACCACGCGAATATCCTTGGCCATGGCCACAAACATGCGCCGGAAATTTTCCGCCTGACGCTCTTCTTTAGAAGAAAAAGAGAATTTGCTGAGCTTGGTGACACCGTCGACGAGATGACACACGGTTTCACCAAAGGCTTCCGTCATTTCTTCATTGGTGAAGTCAGTATCTTCTAGAATATCGTGTAAAAAACCGGCGGCGATGGTTTCGCCCCCGGCATTGAGTTCGGTTAAAATAAGCGCCACTTCGTAAGGGTGAATAATATAGGGTTCACCGGATTTACGAGTCTGGTGCTTGTGCAATTCGTAGGCCACAAAAAAGGCCTTGCGCGCCAGGGTCACGTCTTCTGGTGTGGCATAAGTGAGTTTGGTGCGCAAATGGCGCATGAGACTCGCCACGTAGGGCGGGTAATCTGCTTCCAGGTTTTCGTTCCAGTCCAGGTCCAGGCGCGGGCGCTCCTGTTTTAATACTTCATCAGGCTTATCGTCTTGCAAGGCGACAGTTTCTCCCGTCCGTTCAAAAAGTTTAGTTCAATGGCAAATAGCATACCGCACACTTCAGCACCGGTCTGTGCCAGAAGTTTCAGTGTGGCCTCGGCAGTACCGCCTGTGGCCAGTAAATCATCAATCACCCACACCTTTTGTCCGGGCTGAACGGCGTCCTGATGAATTTCCAGTACGTCTGTACCATACTCCAGAGTATATTCCTGACGGTAGGTGGCCGCCGGCAATTTTCCGGCCTTACGAACGGGAATGAAACCCACGTTCAATTGCTGAGCCAGAGGCATGCCCAGAATAAAACCCCGGGACTCAATTCCGGCAATATAATCGGGTTGATCCGCTTTACACACGTCCACCATGGCTTGCACCACCAATTGGAGTCCTTCCGGGGACTGTAGCATGGGCGTAATGTCCTTAAAACCGATACCGGGCTTGGGAAAATCATCCACGTGACGAATATACGTTTTCAGCTGTTCTTCGAGGGTCATGCGTTCTGCTCAACTTTCTCTATCAGTGCGTTTTTCAAACGATCAAAGCGGGTATGCGACCAGGATTTGTACATGTCTTCACAGGCTTCCCAGCGCTGTTTTTCCTGTGCATACGTCTGACTTTTTCTCAGGTCATAGGCCTGATTCTTAAAACCAGGGAAATAACGTTCCCTATCATATGTCAATAGCCCCAGATCACACAAGCTCCTGAGACATATTTTCGCCCGATGCCGATCCAGACGCATACGTTGAGCTAGTTCATGATCGCTTTTGACGGCCACCTGTTCACTCAGGTGTTGCAATACGCGACTCAAGAGTGCAAAATCCGGCAGGGCCTGTGGCGGTTGCGCAGGCAAGAGGTAAATATCGTGAAACCCGCTCCAGATTTCGGGGGGTAAGAATGTGCGGGGCAATCCCGTCAGCGCCAGCCCTGAAAACTGACCGGGTTCAGCCCGATGAATCACCGCCTGGGCTGGACAGTCCAGAGCATATTTAACAGCCTGTTCCGGCAACTCAGAAATATGACGAGCGTCGTGCCAGTGGGTCTCTTCCTGATACTGCACCACGGGCACTTGCCACCATTGCTCCTGCCCATAAAAATAACCGGGCCAGTAGGTGATTTTTTCTGACAAAGACTTTAGCTCATAACGGGGAGAGGGGTTCTTTTTTTGGGGGGGAGAAACGCTTTTCCGCGGTAAGGCGGGAGGGGGCGTTTTGGGCCGAGTCACCTTCGGCGGCGCTGAGGGAGGGGACTTCGGCGTTAAGGGACCGGAAGAGGTTTCGAATGCTTCTATATGTTGAACATTCAGCTCCAGTTTTTTTTGACCGCGCCAGTGATTGCACTCCAGATGATATAACAAGTTAAAGTGTTTGTGTTTAAGATAACCTTTTTGCCACTGCCCCCAGCCTTTGACCCGCACTCGCTGATTCAGTTTGGCAAACAAGTGGGTTTCGCTTTTGCGATCGCTGTGAAGTTCTTTTAAAGGCGCTTTTAAACTGAGCACCAGAGGGGGCGGATTCCCCATACCAAAGGGCGCCAGTTTACGCAGATCTTCCCACAGTTCTAATTGCAGCAAACGGGGATTAAGCTCCATGTCCACCTGCACCCGGTGCACATAGTTTCCCTGTTGCGCCACACACGCTGCCTCAAAAGCCGCGGCAAACTCAGGAATTTTGTCCCGTTCCAGAGTGAGCCCCCCTGCCATTTCATGCCCCCCAAAACGCAAAAGCAGAGACGCACAACTTTGCAAAGCTTCCAGCACGTTATAGCCTTTGGGGGCGCGAATGGACGCCTTGGCTTTATCGCCTTCAATAGCAAGCAGCACCACAGGCTGATGAAACTGCCCCACCAGCTGAGAGCAGGTAATGCCCAGTACGCCGTGAGGCCAGGATGCGTCCGCCAGCACGATGGTTTGTTGCGCATGATCTTTTAAACGGGACAGCGCGTCTGCCAGCACGTCTTTGCAATACTGCTGCCTGAGAGTATTGAGCTCTTCCAGTTCCTGTGCGAGGGTACGGGCCGTCTTTTCGTCAACAGCCATGAGCAAATCCAGCGCCGGCATGGGAGAGTCAATACGACCAGCCGCGTTCAGAAGCGGAATCATGCGAAACGTCAGATCATCTTCGGTCAAGTGTTCAAAACTGACTTTTTTGAGGGCTCCCAGCGCAAGGAGTCCGGGACGTTCGGTGCGTTGTGCAGCCAAAAGCCCCCGTTTGGCCAGCGCAAAATTGAGCCCTTTTAGGGGAGTCATGTCCGCCAGGGTGCCAATAACGGCGAGATCCAGCAGACTTTCGGGGGCCGGCGCTTCAGGAAAAATCGGGTGCAGCAAGCAGGTAAGCCAGTAGGCCATGCCCGCCCCGGACAGATTTTTAAGAGATTCGATCTTAAGCACTTCCGGGTGCAGCGTAAATTCTGCTTCGGGTAAAACATCGGGCAGACCGTGGTGGTCGGTAATCACCACCTGCATGCCCGCAGCCCGGGCAAAAGCAATTTCTTCACGGTTACTAATGCCACAATCCACGGTAATGAGCAGGCGATAGCCTTTTTCAATCAGGTCCTGTAAGGTTTTTGTATTCAGTCCGTAACCCTGAGAACGGGTGGGCAAAAGCGTATCCACCTTAAACCCAGCCCCCCTTAAAAAGGTCATGAGCACCGAAGAACCGCTGAGTCCGTCAGCATCATAGTCTCCAAAAATCACAATGGATTCGCCCTGACTATGAATCTCAGAGAAGAGGGCCTGAAGCGCGCTCAAAAACGGCGGCGTGGGCCAGTGGAGCTCAGGGGTATCCGCAAGCATCCAGCGCGCATCTGCTTCAGAGATGTCGCGATTGCGCAAAAGCTGGGCCAGGAAAGGAGAAACATCCAGACGTTCTGCCAGCCGATGTGTGGCAGCATCGGGAGAGGAAAGATTGATTTCAGGCCAGTTTGACATATTTTTAGTGTAACCCAGTTCTACCCTGAATATACTCAGGTGTATGCTAAACTGAGTAGAAACTTTTTTGGAAAAGAGTCTTGCATGTTTAAGCGCGTTTTGCTCCGGGCCGCCTCATTGAGTCTGCTGAGCGTTTCTCTGGCCACCGCCGCCAGCGCAAAAGAAGAATTGATGCCGCAATCCCAGATTAAACGAGGACAAAAAGGCATCTGCCGTACGGTTTTTCAGGGCGCAGAAATCAAACCCTTTGACTTTGAAATTTTGGGCAATATGAAAGGCATGCTGGGTCCTGGCCTTGACGTCTATTTGGCACAACTTTCCGGGCCAGACGCTGGCTATACCGGCGTGGTTTCGGGCATGAGCGGCAGCCCTTGCTACATCAACGGCAAACTCATCGGGGCACTGTCTTATCGCTTTGGCTCTTTTACCAAAGAACCTATTGCGGGCATTACCCCCATTCAGGATATGCTCAAAATTTTTGAGATTCCCGAACGCAACCAAACGCCCGTGCAAAAAGTGTATTACCCCCAATCTTATGCGGAAGCCGCTGAAAAAATGCAGCTGGCTTCTGGCAGTGTTAACTTCCAGGGCAACCCCTTAACTTTTCAACCCATTGCCACCCCCTTAACCCTGAGTGGCATTCGCCCTGAGATTATCAAAGAATACGAACCCTGGCTCACCAAAATGGGCTTTCACACCATGATGGGAAGTTCTGGCGGTGCCAACGGCCATCCGCAGGCTCCTAAAAAGCTGGAAATGGGTGGAGCTATCGCCGGACAAATGGTGCGGGGTGATATTTCCATGTCGGGAACCGGAACCGTGTCCTATATAGACGGCAATCGTGTCCTGGCTTTTGGCCACCCGTTTTTTGGCACCGGTCATGTACAAATCCCCATGGCGACGGCATATATCCACCATATTCTGGTGTCTGCCATGGGCTCATCTAAAATGGCCGAAGACGGTCGGGAAGTGGGCACAATCACCCAGGATCGCCTGACTGCCATTGCGGGCATTAACGGCTTGCGCACTCGCATGATTCCGGTACAGGTGAATATTAAAGACGCTACCGGCGTGGATTTGCGTCAGGTCAACTTTGAAGTCTTTCAGGATCCTGGCTATACGCCCATGCTGATGGCCATGAGTATTCAAAACAGTCTGAGCGATCGCCTGCAGTTCAATACCGGTGGCAATATCAAAGCCGATGGAAAAATGCAGGTGAACGGAAAAACCCTGCGGATCAACGGTTTTTACTCCACCACCCCTCAGGGCAAAGCACCCGTACTCGCCGCCAGAGATTTGGCAAATACGCTCTTTCAACTGTGGAACAACCCTTTTGAAGTGCCCGCCATTAAAAACATTCAGTTGAACTATACTCTGGCTCCAGAAACGCGCGTTGCGGCCATCGAGCATGTGTGGTCGAATCGTAAAGAGGTGCGTCCCGGTGAAAGTATTAACGTTCACGTGCGGCTCAAAACGTTCCGTAATGAAACCGTGGTACGCAATTTAAAGGTGCAGGTCCCCAGCGACGTTCCTTATGGCCCCACCGCCTTAATGGTGAGTGATGCCAGCGTGCTGAACGCCCTGGAAAACAGTATTAAGTCCGGCTATGCCAGTTATCAGGAACTTCTGACAGACTTAGATCAGACCCGAGAACAAGATCGCATGTACCTGAAGTGGATTGTGGAATCTCCCGGTATCAGCGTGGACAGTCAGGTTTATGCTAAAATGCCTCCTTCGGTGATCGAACAGCTCGACGGGGTGGAAAATCAGAGCAGCACAGTACCGCTGCGTCGCTCGCCGGGGACGGAATACAGTCTGCCAACCGGTTACGATTTACGGGGCCAACGCTTTCTGCGTGTGTTTGTGACTCCCCGCGGTAGAATTATCAATTAGCAGGGCAATGAATTAGAGGAATATAGAATGACAATCAAAACCATCTTCGGAGCCGTTCTGGCCATCAGTCTGACGTTACCCGCCAGTGCCGAATTTCCCAAAAACTGGTATGTGGAGGGCGTTCGTGACTTTTTGGACGGTTCTCTGGTCTCTACCGCTATTCAGTCAGACGGTTCTCTGACCTTAAGTTCCGCTTTTCAGGCCCGAAACACACTTTCTGCTAGTACCATTCTTGATGCCGTTCCCGTAAGTGCGAACGAAATGCTAGTAGCCACTGCCAAACCCGGCGCTGCCATGCTGGTGCGTCTGGGACGAGAAGGCAGTGAAAAAGAGTTGCTGTCCTTAGAAAAAGGCTTTGTTACCGCCGTGGCCAAAGGCAAAAACGGCGTGCTGTATGCGGCATCTGCACCTGACGGACGCCTCTACAGAGGAGACCGCAACGGTCTAAAACCGTTGTACAAAGGGGTAGAAAAATACATCTGGAATATTTTACCCGCCAAAGACGGTCAGGTGTATTTCACTACCGGTAACCGGGGCGCCCTGTACCGTTTGAAAGGCGACGACGCAGAATTGCTTTATCAGTCCAAAGAAAGCAACCTGCGCGCTCTGTATGAGGATCAGCACTGGGGCGTAGTCTTCGGCGGCGGTAGCCGGGGAATTGTTTATCAGTATCAGGGCCAAAAGAAGGTGCGTGCTCTGCTGGACAGCACCTTTGATGAAGTGACGGCCATTACCGGCAACGGCAAGGGCGACTTATTTGTGGCGGTCAGTCGAGCGAAGGCCCGTAAAAACCGCGCCAAAAGCGCCATTTACCGCATCGATAAAACGGGCCATGCGGAAATGCTCTTTCCGCTGGATTCTGAAACCGCCAATACGCTGACGGTGAACAAAGCCGGTCACCTGTTTATTGGAACCGGCAGTGCAGGCCGTATTTATCAGATTTACCATCCTGAGAACCCAGAAATCAGAGAAATTAGTCTGGCCACCCGTTCTGAGTCGGACCAGGTGTCTCATCTCATTGCCTCTGCTTCCAACGACGGTTTTCTGAGTTTTGGCAGCAGCCCGGCGCGTATTGATCGCTATCAGGGTGGTTTTCAGGGCACGGGTATTTACGAAAGCGACGTGCTGGGCACGGGCATTTCTGCCAGCTGGGGCCTGATGCGTTTGCGGGCCATTCAACCCGCAGGTACGCAAATTCTGGTTTCCACCCGCAGTGGCAACACCGCTACACCGGACAACACCTGGAGCGACTGGAGCAAATACCAGTCAGGTTCTGAAATTAAAATTAATTCTCCCGCCGGACGTTTTTTACAGGCCAAATTTGAACTACGCACCGGCAGCTCCAGCAAAACTCCGCACCTGAAAAGTTTTGAAGTGAACTTTGTGCGGGACAATCTGGCTCCCATTCTCCACGAGGTTTTCTTTCTAGACCGGGGCATCTTTTTTACCCCTCACACCTACGGTAAGCCGCCTGCTCCGCGTACCGTTCGTTTGGATCAGCGCAGCCTGCAAAAACTGCGTCAGCCTCGCAGCACGGAATCCGCTTATGAAGAACTCATGGCCAATCAGGTGAACAACGTACGTATGTTGCAGCAGTTCAAGCAGGGCATGCTCACCGTGGCCTGGGACAGCGAAGATCGCAATGAAGATTTATTAAGTTACGATGTGCAATACCAGCGCTACGGCCAGTCAGACTGGGTCACCATGGCCAAGGACCTGACCCAGCCCGTATACTCCTTTGACTCCAGCACTCTGCTGGACGGGGACTATCGTTTTCGGGTCTATGTGAGTGACGATCTTTCTAACCCCGGCAAAAGCTACCGGGTATACCGCGATAGCGATTTAATTACCGTGGACAATACGCCTCCTGAAGTTAAGAACCTCTCTGCCAACGTCAAAAACGATCATGTAGAAGTGCGCTTTGATGCCACGGACAATCTGTCGGCTCTGGCCTATGTAGAAGCCATTATGGACGGTCAAACCAGTGAGTACGTGCAGTCCACAGACAAAATTATTGACGGACAAAAAGAAGGCTTCCGCTTTAAGCTGGATTTACCCGAAAAGGGCCGTCATATGTTGGTGGTGAAGGTAACCGATCGCCTGGGCAATACCTCAACCCACCGTGTGAGTTTTGACGTGCGATGAGTGAAGCTGTACAGATACAGGGCTTAAACACCACAGACTTTGCTGCTTTTGGAGCCACTCCTGAAGAACTGGTGGCTTACGCACTGGACGACATTGGTATTCTGGATGTGAAAACCCATATTAACGAAAAACCCGCACGCCCTCTGGTGGAACGCTTTTACGCCAAGCGCCAGAAGGTGCGGCGCACTACCCGTCTTGGGAACCTGTTAATTCAGGGCGGCGTTATCAACAGAGAACAGCTCATCGAGGCGCTGAGCTGTCATGTGACCCGTGAAATTCCCCTGGGAGAGGCCCTGATTTTACTGGGCTTTTGCTCCCAGCAACAACTGGACGATACGCTGTCCAAACAAGCAGAAATGCGGCGCCGTTTGAATACCTGATGCTGAATCTACACCTTGGATATTTACATCCCCACTTTGTTTTCTGGGGAGAAACCGCACTTCCGGGCAAACACCCGGAAACTCACTACCCCTATCAGGCCAAAATGACCGATTTATGGGATGTGCTCAAAACCCTCGACATTGCGCACCGTCCCCGTATGCTCAAACAAGAAAGTATCACCCTCTGGGCACCGGCTACCCAGGAAGGGCCTGTGAATAGCACGGCAGTGGCTGTAAAAGCCCCTGTAGAACTCCAGGCCTATCAGCTGGAAGCCGTTCGCTTGCCGCCCGGTAAGATGCTGGACTGGCTGGGCAACACGGAAGCTTTACAAGATACCGATAAGTGGTACATGGGCCCGGAAATGGCGGGCTGGAGCAAACTTTACCAGTTAGCACTGAGTCTGGTGCGTCGCCAACAACTCTTGCCGGATATTGAGCAGGTGGACAGCGAATGGTTTGCCCGTTGGCAGCCTCTCTTGCAACAGGAAGATCATATGGTGCTGGCCGAACTGCAACACCATATGCCTGAAGTGGTTCAGGCCATGAACCGTGACTCCGAAACCCCTCCCGTGTCTCAGTTGCGTCAGGTGCTGGTACAGGCGCTGGGACGTATGACGGATACACTGGTACGCCGGGACAACGTGGGCGGAGAGTTTACCCCCCGCAAAGTGCCCGATTTAAGCGTTGAAGCCCGCTGGACAGAAGCTCTACGCCGTCGCAACGGTTTGATTCAGGGAGTAGAACCCGAGTTCGTGATCTTCCGGCGACATATTCAACGCTGGACGCGTCCGCTACGGGTGATGGCCGAAGCGCCTTTCCAGCTAGTATTTCAGTTAGAAGAGCCCACAGAAACCTCCGAAACGTGGTTTGTACGTATCTTATTGCATTCTCGCGAAGACGCCAGTTTATACGTACCTATTGAAGTGATGCATTCCCCTGATAAACCGGAAATTCTCAAAAGCCTCAACTGGCCGCTGGACGTATTTGTGAACGACGCGCTGGAACAGGCGGCATTGCGTATTCCAGATTTGAGCGTAAACCTGTTGCGCTCTCATTCAGGCATGGAACTTCAGCCTGCTCAGGTGGAATACTTTCTAATGCAGGCTCCCGTTCTGGAACAGAGCGGCTTCGGTTTACGCTTACCCAAATGGTGGCTGGAAGAAAGCACGCCCCTCAAGGGGCAGGTACGCGTACGCCCCTTTGACGATATGAAACGGGGTCAGGGGCATATTTCCTTGAACACCCTGCTCCACGCGGACTGGGAACTCATGCTGGGCGATCACCCCATCAGTTTTGAGGAACTCCAGGGTCTGGCAGAACTCAAATCACCGCTGGTGCACTGGCGGGGAC